>DATJHX010000109.1:0-9532 GCA_035493655.1 Nitrosospira sp. | reverse complement strand
ACGCAAATTCTATCATTTCCGGCCGCTCGCTCACAGGCATACCTATAGGCGGCGGCTGGGCCGGGAAAAGCACGGATTGCCTCTTCTCCGGCCGAAGGATCGGATGAAGGCCCTCTTTCAGGCCCCCGTCCAGACCTTCTGCCGAGCTTCGCAGCCTGCAATATCTGCATGATTTCATCAGATGAAGCGCCGCGAGCGGCACTAATGCCTGCCACCAGCCAGACATCGATTTGATCGCCAACCGCTTGCAGCACGCCTGCAATGTCCTTGTCCCTGAGCATTGCAAATACTGCATAAGTCTTATTAAAACGACCCATGCGACCGAGATTTTCGGCTAAAGCACGGGCAGCAGCCGGATTATGCGCCACGTCCAGCACAGTTACCGGTCGCCCCGGCAGCACCTGGAATCGCGCGGGCCAGTTAACCTCCAGCAAGCCCTGGCGTATGTTGCCGATAGTGACCGGCAGATTGTCTTTCACGGCGTCAAGCGCGGCCAGGCAGGCACTGGCGTTATGCAACTGATAGGCTCCCCGCAGGGCAGGATAGGGAAGCGAATGACGCTTTCCCTGCTGGCTCCAATAGCTCCATCCCGCTTCACCTATCGAGTAGCCGAAGTGCTCGCCAAGGTGCAGAAATTTCGCACCAATCTCGCTCGCATATTGGCTAACACTCGTGGGTAAGTCCCGCTCGGTACAGATTGCGGTCTTCCCGCTCCTGAAAATTCCCGCTTTCTCCAGCCCGATTTTCTCGCGCGTATCGCCGAGATAATCCATATGGTCGAAGTCTATGCTGGTCACCACCGCGCAATCGGCATCAAAAATATTGACCGCATCCAATCGTCCACCCAGCCCCACTTCCAGTATCGCAATCTCCACCTCTGCAAGGCTGAACAACTGTACCGCCGCCAGTGTTCCAAATTCGAAATATGTCAGGGAAACACCACAGTTTATCCTTGCCGCCTCCACCGCCTCGAAAGCTTTGCATAATTCCTGATCGCCCGCTTCCCGCTGGTCTATTCGCACACGCTCGTTGTAACGAAGCAGGTGGGGAGAAGTGTAGCAACCGGTACGATATCCTGCGCGGCTCAGGATGGCTTCCATCATTGCGCACGTTGACCCCTTGCCGTTGGTTCCTGCAACGGTTATAACCGGGAAAGATGGAAGGAGCCCGAGCTCAGCCCTTACCCGCTCCACGCGAGCCAGACCCATCTCGATGGTCTTCGGATGAAGGCTTTCCAGATACATCAACCACTCAGAAAGCGTCCGGGATTGTGGATGAAGCCTATTCACAATCGTGTCTGTGGCTCCTGCTGACTGAGTCGAATTGGAAGTGATGTTGGAAGTGACAAGCGAGAAGGCGATAAAGGAATAGCAAGAGAAATGGTAAGTGAAAATGAGGCCGGTCAGGTGCTGGAGATAAACAAGGTCTTCCAAAGGATGCCGCCCGTAGGGCTGCGAAAAGCTTTTTCCTTATTCTCCTGGAGATTCTCAAGACGGCGGTGGGGCGCGCATCAGTAACGTGCACAGGTTTGCAACCTTATCCCGCATGCGCCTGCGATCCACAATCATGTCGATAGCGCCATGCTCCAGCAGGAATTCAGCGCGCTGAAAACCTTCCGGCAATGTTTGGCGCACCGTCTGCTCGATTACCCGCGGCCCTGCAAAACCAATCAACGCCCCCGGTTCAGCAATGACCACGTCGCCAAGGAAGGCAAAGCTCGCCGATACGCCTCCCATTGTGGGATCGGTCAGCACGGAAATGAAAGGAAGCCGATCGTCGCTCAACTGGGTGAGCGCTGCCGTTGTTTTTGCCATCTGCATTAATGACAGCAAGCCTTCCTGCATGCGCGCACCGCCGCTGGCGGCGAAGCATACAAAAGGCAGACGTTGTTCCACGCAGACCTGTACACCGCGAACAAAGCGCTCGCCCACCACCGATCCCATCGATCCGCCCATAAAGCTGAACTCGAACGCTGCCGCGACCAATGGTACCGCTGCGACGCTGCCCTGCATCACCACGAGCGCATCATCCTCATCAGTATCCTGCTTCGCCTCCGCCAGCCGGTCAACATAACGCTTGCTGTCCTTGAACTTCAACGGATCGAGCGATTGCACTTCAGGACCGATCTCGTAGCGTCCCTGGGTATCCAGAAACAGATCGAGGCGGACTCTGGCGGAAATTCTGTTGTGATGGTTGCACTTTGGGCAAACGTTGAGATTGTTTCCCAGGTCCGAGTAGTACAGGACGGCATCGCACGATGCGCACTTGCTCCACAATCCCTCGGGCACAGCTTTTTTTTCGCCGCTTTCCTTACGCTTTATCTTGGGGGGGAGAAGTTTCTGAAACCAGCTCATAGGTTTGTCGTCAATGACGCCGACTGTAGGGGCATGCCGGGAAATCGTACTTTCATTCGCTAATGCGAAGAACTCACGTACGAAGGACTCGCTTCGTCCACCGCGCTACGCAGGCTTTTCACCACGCGATATACATTTGCCAGGACTTCCGCCTTTGGGGATTTTTCTATTTCCTCGACAATGCGGCTGCCTACCACCACCGCATCCGCGAGCTGCGCTACCGCCTTGGCCGTTGCACCATCGCGTATGCCAAAACCGACGCCAATGGGAATGGAAATGTGCGAACGCAACTGCGTCAGTTTGTTTGCAACATCGCGAAGGTCCAGATTGCGCGACCCCGTGACGCCCTTCAACGACACATAATAAACATACCCTTGCGCGAGTTGCGCCACGCGCGCTATGCGCGCTTGCGGCGTCGTCGGGGAGAGCAGGAAAATGGCATCGATTTTCTCACGCTCGAGGTGTTTTGCCCACTCCCCGGATTCTTCCGGCGGATAATCCACCGTCAACACCCCATCCACGCCGCACTCTTTTGCTCTCGCAGCAAATCTGCCGTAGCCCATCGCCTCTATCGGATTTGCATAACCCATCAACACCACCGGAGTGCTTCGATCATTTTTCCGGAAGTCTTCCACCATCGTCAGTACATCCTTCAACCCGACGTGGTGCTTCAAAGCCCGCTCGGAAGACCGCTGAATGGTGGGCCCATCCGCCATGGGGTCGGAAAAAGGAACGCCCAGTTCGATGATATCTGCCCCAGCCTTTACCAGCTCATGCATGAGTGAAATCATCATCGCGGGCTCTGGATCGCCGGCAGTGATGAAAGGAATCAGGGCTTTACGCTTTTGCTGGCGAAGCTTGTCAAATACAGTAGTGATACGAGACATTAAAGTGATCTATTAAAAAGTGATACCGGAAGCCTGCGCCACCGTTGTCATATCTTTGTCGCCGCGACCTGAAAGATTCACCAGCAGGAGTTTGTCGCGGTCAAGCGTAGGCGCAAGCTGCGCCGCATAGGCCAGCGCGTGGCTGGATTCCAGAGCAGGTATGATTCCTTCATAATGGCACAGGCTGTGGAAGGCTCCCAGCGCCTCGGCATCCGTTATGCCGACATACTCGGCGCGATTGCTGTCTTTGAGCCATGCATGTTCGGGGCCCACACCTGGATAATCCAGGCCAGCCGAAATGGAGTGGGTTTCAGTAATCTGCCCATTCTCATCCTGAATCAGATAGGTGCGGTTACCGTGCAAAACTCCCGGCCTTCCGCTGGTCAGCGTAGCGGCATGCTGGCCGCTTTCAATTCCGAGCCCCGCCGCCTCCACGCCGATCATACGGATATCCTTGTCGATATAGGGATAAAACAGGCCAATCGCATTCGATCCCCCGCCGACGCACGCGATCAGCGCGTCCGGCTGCCGGCCGTATTCTTCCTGCATCTGCACGATCGATTCGCGCCCGATTATTGCCTGAAAATCCCGCACCATCATTGGATAAGGATGTGGCCCTGCCACGGTGCCGATAATGTAAAACGTATCTTCGACATTGGTCACCCAGTCGCGCATGGCTTCATTCAAGGCATCTTTCAACGTCCTGGAGCCCGACTCGACCGGTATCACGATTGCGCCAAGCAACTTCATCCGATAGACATTGGCAGCCTGGCGCTCGACATCTGTGGAGCCCATGTAAACGACGCATTTCATGCCATAGCGCGCCGCCACGGTGGCGCTGGCGACGCCGTGCTGACCTGCCCCGGTCTCGGCAATTACCCGCGATTTACCCATGCGCCGGGCCAGAAGCGCCTGGCCGATGGCATTATTGATCTTGTGCGCACCGGTATGATTCAGGTCTTCCCGCTTTAGCAGAATCTGCGCACCGCCCAGATGTGCCGACCATCTCCTGGCATGATAGATAGGGCTGGGGCGGCCCACATAGTGTTTCAATTCATAGGCAAATTCCGCCTGAAAATCGGCATCGTTGCGATAGCGCTCATACTGCACGCGCAGATCTTCCAGCGCCGCAATGAGGGTTTCAGCAACGAACACGCCTCCATAAGGTCCAAAGTGCCCCTGGCTGTCGGGAAGATCATAAATTTTCACTGGCTCGCACTCCTCGCATGAAAGCTGCAATTTTCTCCGCGTCTTTGATGCCTTTAGCCGTTTCCACCCCGCTCGATACATCCACCGCAGAAGGCCGGGCCCGCCTGATCGCTTCGGTAACGTTATCAGGCTGCAAACCGCCCGAAAGAATCAAGGGTAATGGCAGATCTTGAGGGATCAGATTCCAGTCAAAAACACTGCCAGTGCCGCCCGGCTCGCCTTTGACATAAGTATCCGCCAGCAATCCTCTGGCTCCGCCATAGCGGGTCGCGTATTGTAGCAAATCTATTCCTGCCCTGACGCGCACTGCCTTGATATAAGGCAGGAAAAATTGGCCGCAAAAATCGGGAGATTCGTCACCGTGAAATTGCAGCAAATGGATGCCGGCAACGGATGAACTTTCCTTGACCCAATCCGGGTCGGGATCCACATAAACGCCTACCGCGGCGATGAAAGGCGGCAACACAGCGATAATTTGCCGGGCTGTGGTCGGCGTGACATAACGCTCACTTCGGCCCCAGAATACGAATCCGATGGCATTGGCGCCTTGATGCACTGCCGCCAGCGCGTCCTGAGTACGTGTAATACCGCAAACTTTTGTTCGAACAATCATAAAATCAATTCTTAGGGGATGCTCATCCGATCGCCAAGTGTATTTCCGGCGCTTGCCAAAATAAAACTAAAACTCAACCTATCTCTCATGCACGGTGGCGTGAGAACGATCCGGCTGTACCAAGCTACCGATCCCCGGCAATACGGCTGCGAGGGGCGGATCGGCTAAAGGCGGCAGCTTCCATTTGTCATCGTAAGTGATCCCTGCCAGGTATAGTCCAGCCGCAGAAAACGTCGGAGCGGCCTCGCTGCGTCGGCGGTCTGCCAGCAATTCCTCCATCCACTCGGGAGGATGTTTGCGCTTCCCCACATAAACCAGGCAACCCACTATATTGCGCACCATGTGATGCAGGAATGCGTTGGCGCGTAATTCAAATGCAATGATGTCGCCGTAACGGGCAATATCGATCTTCGTCAGATTGCGCACGGGGGACCTGGCTTGGCATTCGGCGGCGCGAAATGCGCTGAAGTCGTGCTCGCCCAGAAGAAATTGCGCGCCAGTCCGCATGGATTCAACATCGAGTGGCTGATGAAACCAACTCATTCTGTGCCGGTATAGACCGGGGCGTACGCAACGGTTCAATAGCAGGTAAACGTAGCAGCGTTCGATGGCGCTATAGCGCGCGTGAAAATCATCGGACATTTGCGATGCCCATCGAACTGCGATACTGTCAGGCAACAGCGCGTTCGTGCCCCGCACCCAAGCCATTATTGGTCGCTGCGCCTGGGTATCAAAATGCACCACCTGATGTACTGCGTGAACCCCCGCATCGGTTCGTCCCGCGGTAACGACCCGGAGACTGCTGCCCGCGATTTTTGACAATGCAGTCTCTAAAGCATCCTGCACCGAGCCGCCTGAACGCTGGCTTTGCCAGCCACAGAAACTGCTGCCATCATATTCCACTACCAATGCAATCCTCACAGCACGGGCACAGTCATCCTAAATCCGGCAGTTGGACGGGGCGGAGTGTGCAGTTTTTGGGGTGCAGGGCAAGACGCAACGACGCGGAATGGCGCAGCCGCGCAGGGCGGAGCAGTGCCTTCCGCAGGAAGATGCGACCCCGGAGCGGGAGGCGGGCACCCCAACGCACCATAAGCGCGGCCGCGGCATCCCCGCCGCTGCCCGATCCCCGCTTCACGGGGGCCCTCGGGTAACGCTCTGGGGCACCCCATTCCAAGGAGTTGCAACGCGGCCATGCGCCGCAAAAAATGTGCAATCCGCCTCGTAGCAAACTCATTATAAATGTGAAGGTCGATACTCAAGAGGGCTTTGTAGATCATCATGGCGAAACTAGAAAATGAGCGTCCAACTGCTGGATTTAGGATCAAGATAATTACGGAGGCATTTCCGGAAGTTTCAGAAGGGGTCAGCCGAACTGAGCAACTGAGCATGCGAATCCCACGGACCCGATTCCGGAGAAATCGGAGCAATCCGGATCGAAAGTATCTGAACAATCTTTTTACAGATTGCCCAGTATTAGTCTGGCGCGTTCCTGCTGCCCGACATCGCCTTCCCGGATGACTTCGTGAAGAATCTGCCGCGCAGCATCCTTATCGTCCATCTCCAGATAAGCTCTGGCAAGATCCATTTTGTTCATGATCTCACGCCAGTGGCCACTTCTTTCCGCAGGTTTATCTTTTATGAGTTCCGCAGATTCTACGTCATCCGCGCCCAAACCAGCGCCAGCCGGATCAGCGTCAATCGGAATGGTACCCGCCGGGCTAGGCTGGGTAACAGGCATAAGCCTTGCCTTATGCGCGGGCGCGGTAGCATTTTCTCGCGGGATCATGGACGCCTCCTGAGCTTTATGCTGGGGCTGGAGAGGGCCCCGCTGAGGCTGAAGGGGGATTGTAGTATGGGAGATACTATCCTCATCAGAATCAAATGATGACGATGACTTCGGGGTGCGCACCATCGATACCCCGACTATACCGGTAATCAGTAGAACAAGCGCGCCACCGAGATATTCAAAATTGGCCACAAGATCATCGATAATTGTACTCGTACCCTTGCTGGATGCACGCGCACCGGGCTCAAGAGCTGGCTTCGCCAATTGCACAGGCTTGGCTATTTCCACTGGCTCATCCATGCTTCCCGTATTTACCGGGTTTGACGGGTTTGATTCCGCCAGTTTCGTATCATTTGCCTCAATCCCTGAGGATGATGGCTGGATTGCGGCCTGCGTTAACAGTTGCGGCACCGCGCCTGCTTCCGGGTTCGATTCACCTTGAACCGAAACAGCCGCAGGCGGGACGTGTACCGTGACGGCTTCCGGTTGGGCGGTTTCCCCCCGTTTCTGCATCTCCGCCAGGGCGGCATTTTTCAACTCGAGCAGTTGCTGCAATTCCCTTATGTTTTTCTCAAGCAGCGCGATGCGTTCATTGGCTTCACGAAGCGCCCTGTCTTTGGCTGTAATATCCTCTTCCATTGCGTGAAGCCGATCTTGAGCAATGGATTGTCCCGATTGTTTTTCCCCAGGGTTCGCGCCCTGGCTGGCGCCACTGTTGCTCCCGTCCTTATCGCCACTCCATGGCTCTGCACCCTTGGACAGCTTTAGAACTTCCCTGGCAGGCTCCCGCGCGGCAGCACTGTCGGCCTCAACGCTTCGATCGATTTCCCCGGTAACGGTTTGCTTCAGTTCTTCCGGCGCCTCCGCCACTGGCGAATATCTGCGCCGATTCCAGTCGACCGTCTGCGTATGTACTTCTTTATTGGCTTCCACCGAGCTTATGGCAGCGATTTCATTACTGTCCGGTATCTTTAAAATCGGGCCTGCCTTAAGCTGATGCATATTACCGTCGATAAAAGCATCGGAATTGGCGCGGTGCAAGGCGACGAGCATTTGATTAAAACTCGCTCCGGCGGGTAGAACAATGTCCTTCGCTATCCCTCCCAAGGTGTCGCCCTGCTTCACCGGGCCATATACAGTATGAGGCTTGTCGCCGGATGATAATGATTCCGCCGATACCGGCATTTTCCCAGCGTGTCCGATGGACGCATTGGAGGCATGCCCCTTCTCAATCGCCGGCTCATTTTTGGCTGAAGCAGGGGACTGGGCCTGAATGACGGGTTTTGCAGGGGGATTCGCATCGTGTTCCGGTTGGGCAAGAACAACGGTATATTCACGCAGCAACCGTCCTGATGACCAATTCAATTCGATCAAAATGTTCAGCAATGGTTCAGCGATCGGCTGCGAGGAAACTATCCTGACATAGGGCAATCCGTCGGGCCGGGTTTCGACAGTTGCTTTGAATGTGGAAAGAAGGGGCAAATAATCCACACTTGCCTGGCGGAAGATTTCCTGTGAGGCCAAACGTGCGCTTAAAGATGATTTCTCCTCTTTTTTTACCGCAACGAGGTCGATTTCAGCCCTGAACGGTTGTCCTGGGGCAGACATGACGGACAGCCTGCCCAGCCCTGCGGCGCTGACCGCCAACGGCGACATGAGGGCAATTAAAAGCCAACATGCTTTAATGCGCCTCAGCATGGCGCACGTCTCGGGAAGTCTCTCAGGAAGTCAGTAAAGAAATGCATCTTGAATGTTATGTCGCGGTTCAATATTGCTGAAACAGTCCCCCCGGGCGAAACGACTGGAAACACCAGGGTTAAAATCAGGGTAGAGGTGGTTAAAACCTGGTGTTAAACCCAGGGTTCCAACCAGGGTTACAAACAGGGTTACAAATTAGGGCAGCGAATTAGGGTTACAAATTGGAGCTCAAAGTAGGTTACAAACGGGAGGTGCGAACCATGTTCCGCGCAAATGCCCCAATAATGCTTCGATAAAATTCTCGCTCGCTGCTTATCAGTTCCACTTGGCCGCTTCCTTATGCTTCCACCAGAATCCTCAGCATCCTGCGCAGCGGCTCCGCCGCGCCCCACAATAGCTGATCACCCACTGTGAAGGCTGAAAGGTATTCTCCTCCCATGGTAAGCTTGCGCATGCGTCCTACCGGTATCGTCAAATTTCCGGTCACGGCAGCCGGGGTCAGCTCCTTCAAAGTACTCTCACGCTGATTGGGAATCACCCGCACCCAGCTATTGGAGGCGGCCAGAATATCCTCGATCTCATCCAGCGGTACATCCTGCTTCAGCTTGACAGTGAGTGCCTGACTGTGACAGCGCATCGCACCGACGCGCACACAGATGCCGTCAACCGGCACCATCCGATCACTCCGTCCGAGAATTTTGTTTGTTTCGGACTGGCCCTTCCATTCTTCCCGGGTCTGTCCATTGCCAAGATCCCTGTCTATCCATGGTATGAGGCTGCCTGCCAGTGGCACGCCGAAGTTCTCGGTCGGAAAATTACCGTTCCTAAGGGTTCCCGCCACTTCACGATCGATGTCAAGGATGCCCGAAGCCGGATCATCGAGCAGATCTTTTGCCACACGATGCGCTTCGCCCATCTGCAGCAGCAATTCCCGCATGTTCTGCGCGCCGGCTCCGGACGCCGCCTGATAAGTCATCGCACT
>DATJHX010000108.1:0-2744 GCA_035493655.1 Nitrosospira sp. | reverse complement strand
CGCTCGACACGATAGTTTGCCACCAGCCTGGTTTCGTTATCCGGGCCGACCTGCACCACATCCCTGTCGGCGTTGGCGGTTTCCACGCAAACGAAGCGCTCATAGTCATCGTCCTCCAGATCTACGCTTTCTGCCGAGATTTTAGCCCAGGGATTCCATACTACGGCGGTCTTGCTGCCTTTCGAATTTATCCTGATTCGCCGGTCGAACGCCGGATCATTAATGACCAGCTCGCCCGGTACGTTGCGAAAAATCCTGTCCACTTCCCTGTCAATGGTTATCGGTCCAGTCTGGAATTTGAGCATCCCATGGTCTGTTTTATCGATATACTCGGTGCCCGCCAACCCTGAAACAACTATTTCACTGATATGCCCGACCTTGAAATAGGTATGCAGGGCCTGGGTTAGGGGAAACGTATCTCCGTTTACGCTGCGAGTGATCAGCTCCAGATTGAGTGACTCACCCACAGTGATTTCCAGCGAAAGATCAAATGAGTGTGGCCATATCGTTTGGGTTTCCGCAGAGGCTTTCAGGCCCAGCGTAACCTTTCCTTCCCCATTCGGGGTTGCTTCCGTGCGTATGACCTCCCAGAAGCGATTGCGCGCAAAGCCATGCGGCGGACGGCCTTTTCCCTCAGGATCAGGCCCGAACCAGGGCCAGCAGACAGGAGTGCCACCCTTGATTGATTTACCAGCCTGATAGTACGCGCGCTCGCTGAGAAACATCAGGTTGTGCGGTTCATTGGCAGGTTGAAAAGATAGAACCTGCCCCGCATAAATGGAAATTATCGCGCTGGCTTTGGCGTTATCGACCCTGATATAAGGAAATCCGCCTGCTCCTTCGATGAATTTGATGTGATCGGGGATACCGTAATCGTTATTCAACTGTTCGATGTTCATGATATAGGTCCTGTGAGCTTTCCGGTTTGCCGCAGCCCAGATTGAAGGAGCGGATCTTCACTCTGAAGCAATCCGCTCCGAAACCTGCAATAATGACATTATAATAGCATGCCCGTATTTCTCCGAAATATGGTTTTCTCCTGAAATGCGATCCGGACAGGCCTCGAGCCCGGATAAGACTCGAAAAAGCACTGGCGTTAAGGATACAAGCGCGACATTCGAAAGAACTGACGTAGTTCGGTTGAACATGGCGTGCAGCATGCCTGTAACAGATTTAATAAAGCGAATAAAGCAGTGAGGGTTTATCAGTGAAGCTTGTCGATTGACGTGGAGTTTCTTTGAGTAATCAAACGCCCTCTTCTTCACAAAATAAATCATTTTGGCAAAAACTCGGCCCTGGGCTTGTAACCGGCGCTGCCGATGACGACCCGAGCGGGATCGCCACTTATACACAAGTGGGCGCGGGATTCGGGTATTCGCTGCTGTGGTCAACCTTTCTGACTTTTCCGCTTATGGTGGGGATTCAGATGGTAAGTGCCCGCATCGGCCGCGTAACCGGCCACGGCCTAGCGGCGAACATCCGCCGGCGCTACCCTCGATGGCTTTTATATAGCCTCATCTGTTCCGTGGTGATCGCCAACACCATCAATATTGGTGCGAATATTGGCGCGATGGGCATGGCGCTTAAGCTTCTCATCGGAGGACCGGCCCATCTGTACGCTGTGATGTTCGCACTTACGTCGCTGGTCCTGCAAATCTTCATACCTTTTTCACGGTATGCACCGATCCTCAAATTGCTCACGTTATCGCTTTTTACATACGTAGGCACCGTATTCGTTGTCGAGGTACGGTGGAATGAAGTGCTCTACAACACAGTCATGCCATCGATATCATTCAAGGCCGATTACGCTGTTGCTGTAGTCGCTGTCTTTGGCACCACCATCAGCCCCTATCTATTTTTCTGGCAAGCGTCACAGGAGGTTGAAGAACAGCGAGCGACGGACGGTGAAGAACCCCTGAAAAAAGCACCGGAGCAAGCCAAAGCCAACCTGGATCGGATCAGGATCGATACCTATGTCGGCATGGGGTTTTCCAACCTCATCGCTTTCTTCATCATGCTGACGGCGGCGGTAACGTTAAACTTTCATGGTGTCACCCATATCCAGACCGCGGCGGAAGCTGCAGAGGCACTGCGGCCTGTAGCGGGCGAATTCGCATTCCTGCTGTTCTCCATGGGCATTATCGGGACAGGATTGCTCTCTCTGCCGGTCCTTGCCGGCTCGGCCGCTTATGCGGTAGCGGAATCATTCAACTGGCGCATTGGCCTCGAACGCAAGTTGGTCGAGGCAAGAGGCTTTTACATGATCCTGACGATCGCAACCCTTCTGGGTGTAATACTCAATTTCACCCCCATCGATCCCATCGCCGCCCTATTCTGGAGCGCTGTCATAAATGGGGTGATAGCAGTGCCTATCATGGCAGTGATGATGCTAATGGCTGTGAGATCCGACGTGATGGGCCAATTCGTCATCCCAACTCATCTTCGAGTTCTAGGCTGGCTTGGAACAATTGTGATGGCGCTCGCTGTCGTGGTGATGGGAGTAACCTGGAACACCGGGGCGTGAGATTCAGTGTATCGATTTGCGTAATGGCGAAATCTGAGGCGGCGTCATGCTTGCTGGTATGCTTCCTCTTCGAAAATCTTCCCGGGGATGCCTAGCGCGGTTTGTTTGTCGGGGTCGCGCCTGTTATTAACGCAGCAGAATCAGCTTGGGAATCGCATCCTTACCCGCCCATACGATGGCGTTTTGACGGAATTCCCTGCCCAGCCTGCGCGCCTCCTCA
>DATJHX010000107.1:0-5805 GCA_035493655.1 Nitrosospira sp. | reverse complement strand
TTTCCTGATTGGAGTAGTGGTGTTTGCTCACCACCCCGTCATCTTTGTCGGATTACTCCTCTTCTTCCTCGGCTTTGCCCAGGCATACGAACGCTACCAGGACCGACTCATCCTGCGCGAAGGACTACTGGTCGCATTCTTTCTCGCTGGCTTGATCGTTCTGGGCGGACAGCAGAAGTGGTGGCTGCAACCCGTGTTGGCGGGAATGGATAGTACAGCACTCTTTTTTGCCGCCACGCTTCTCACAGCGGTGACCGACAATGCCGCGCTGACTTACCTCGGGTCGCTTCTGGAAGGCACGAGCACGGAATTCCGGTATTCGCTTGTGGCAGGGGCCGTCACTGGCGGAGGCTTGACGGTAATTGCCAATGCTCCAAACCCCGCAGGCTTCGCCATACTCAAAGGGTCGTTCAAGGACGAGTCCATCCACCCATTGGGTCTGTTTACAGCCGCACTGCCACCGACAATCGTGGCTATTCTTGCATTTCAGCTTCTTTAAATCGAATTCCGCGCCCGCTGCGGCAGAAACTTTTATCAGAAATCGAAACTTCTTATCAGAAATCAGACGCCGCTGAGGATGCATGCTTCTTCGGTTCGCGGAGGTTGTCATTCTCGGCCCGCAACGCCTCAACCTGCTTGCGCAACCGGCTGATCGAGAGCCGCTCGCGCAACATTGTCGGTACTGTCAGCAACGCGCCGATAAGAATACCCAAGCCAAAACATGTCGCGACTACTGTGGCAAGCGACGCGTCAACGCGCCATAGAAAAAATATAACGCTTACCGCTACGGCGTTTTGAACTGCGAACACGACAATCAGGAAGACGATGATAAGCGCGGCAATTAGTTGCAATTGCATGACAGCTCCACCGGGACGGTCGATTATGCCTCGCCGGAAAAGAGTTATCCCGGCAGTTTTGCAGGGCTTATGAAACCAGGCCCTGTTAACACTTATTTCGCACACACGTTGCTGCGCGAAAATGTGCGGGCAAGGCGCGAAGCGCAGGGCATAGTCGGCCTATGGCCAAGCTTTGCACAGCGCCCGCGTGGGATTTATTCAGAGATTCCCTGGGGAATCAGCCCCGAACTTTACGAGCAAACCCTGTTTCCATCCATTTTTTTATACGGTTGGCATCGCCGATCCGAGTATTTTTCCCCCATGAATCGAGCAATATGATAATAACGGGTTTCCCTGTTATTTTTGCCTGCATGACGAGGCATCGCCCAGCCTCGCTCAAAAAGCCGGTCTTCGATACGCCAATATCCCAACTGCCGCTGCGCACAAGGTTATTCGTATTGACGAATTGCAAGCTGCGGTCTTCATCCTCGAACATCACTGCATGCTTTGCGGTGGTTGAAAACTCGCGGATAATGTCGTAGTCCTCAGCCGCATCCACAAGCTTGGCGAGATCACGCGCGGTGGAAACGTTGGCGCTGTTCAGTCCCGTGGAGTCCACGAAATAACTGTTACCCATCCCAAGCTCGAAAGCCTTTCGGTTCATTGCGTCCACAAAAGCACTCATGCCGCCGGGATAAGCGCGCCCAAGCGCCGCAGCGGCGCGATTCTCGGAAGACATCAATGCCAGTCGCAGCATATCGTGGCGCGGAAGGCTCGAACCCACCCGCAGGCGGGAACGGGTATTCTTGAGTATGTCGACATCCGCATCTTCTATGGTAATTTCCTCGGTCAGAGGCAGATTTGCGTCGAGCACGACGATTGCCGTCATGAGCTTGGTAATTGAAGCGATCGGCAACACGACATCGGCATTTTTATGGAAAAGGATGCGTCCATGCTCCGCGTCCAGGATCAACGCGGCCTGTGACCGCAGGTACAATCCGCCCGGCTGTGCGAGCGCACCGCCGGTAAATGCAAACATTACGCAAGCCGCAAGGATAATTTTTTTCATTATCTTATCCATTGGATAAATTCATCCGCCCCCCGCGGATCGGGATTCGCGCAAAATAAAGAACATTTCTGAACAGTGCTATACCTGTGCAGTATAGTTGCTCAGCGGTTGCTAAGTTAACAAATAACAGCAGAGAGGGGAAGAACTTTATTTGAGCAAATGTTATAGGTGCGCGAGGGGGGCTGATTGAGCCCGGCGAGTGAGCATGAATACGGATATGCAGGACATTAATCCGACCTGAAACCCGGCCTCCAGGCTGAGTTACCTACCGGTCAGCAGCGGACCTATCCGCAATCGATCCTGTTCCTGATTGCAATCAACACGGCGACGCCGATTAACACGGTGACCCACTGCCGGCCGGGCTTACTGTGATGCTGGCTGCCAGCCTTATAGTATCGCCAGTCGATATCCTTCAATGAGCGCCCGGGAAGCAGTCTCTAGAGGCAGAGGGCGCGAAAAATAGTACCCCTGCATCTCGTCGCAACCATTCTCTATCAGGAAGTGCAATTGAGCCCTGGTTTCCACTCCCTCGGCTACCACTTTCAATCCCAGGCTGTGTGCGAGCTTGATCATTGCCACCGTAATGGTCGCGTCGTCCGGGTCGGTTGTCACGTCGCGAATGAATGCGCGATCTATCTTGAGTACATCGAGCGGAAATCGCTTGAGGTAAGCAAGGCTTGAGTATCCAGTACCGAAATCATCCATGGATATCTGCACACCGAACGACTTCAGGTTCTGCAGCGCATTGGCGGCTGTTTCAGCCTCTTTCATAAGAACGGATTCGGTTAGCTCGAACTCCAGCAAGCGCGGATCGATCTCAGTGCTTTCCAGTGTTTTCCCGATGATCGTATCAAGATCCTGCTGCTGGAATTGCCGTGCTGACAGATTGACTGAAATCGGATGCAGCGCCAGGCCCTGGTCCTGCCATTTCCGAATCTGCTCGCAGACTGTGCGGACCACCCATTCTCCAACTGACACAATCAAACCAGTATCCTCAAGAACGGAAATAAATTGCAGTGGCGGCACAAGCCCATGCGCCGGATGCTGCCAGCGCAACAGTGCTTCGAAACCAGTGATATTTCCGGTAGTCAGGCTTGCCTTGGGCTGGTAGTGCAGAACAAATTCGCGGCGCGCAAGTGCGCCACGAAGTTGTGTTTCCATTTTCAGTCGAGCCACCGCCCGCTCATTCATCTGCGGCAAATAGAATTGGTAGATGGAAGGACCGTGCTCCTTCGCCTGAAACATCGCGGTATCGGCATTGCGAAGCAGGCTATCCGCATCAGCGCCATCCCCGGGGTAAATACTGATCCCGAGGCTTGCGGAAATATAGATTTCCTGCCCTTCAAGCTCGAATAGCAACGAGAGTGCGATAATGACCTTTTCCGCCACCACGGTTACATCTTCCGCCTCCTCCAGATCCGAAAGAATAAGCGCAAACTCGTCTCCGCCCAGCCGGGCAACCGTATCACACGAACGCACGCACTGCCGCAGCCGTTGCGCCACCTGAACCAGTAGCTTGTCACCGGTACTATGGCCCATCGTATCGTTGACGATCTTGAAGCGATCAAGATCAGCAAATACCACTGCGATTCGGCAATCCTTCCGTTGCGCATGCTCCATCGCCTGCCTGAGACGATCGAGGAACAGAGTCCGGTTGGGCAATTCAGTCAATGGATCGAACTGGGCCAGATAAGTAAGCCGCTCCTCGGTAGTTTTCCGGTCAATTGCGGTTGCAAGAATATTGGCGAGACTCTGTAAAAAATTGAAGCAGCTCGCCGTAAAGTGCTGTTCATCGCGAGAATAGGCGCCAAGAATGCCGTAGGATCCCCCCATCCCCGAGATGAGCACGCTCGCAGCGCTCCGTATTCCATGCTTTTTGAGGATAGTCGATGGCTTGAAGCGCACTTCGGAATGAAAGTCACCAATGATCACAGGGCGGTGGCTTGCAAGTACAAAACGATTCTGCGTGTTCTCATACGTAGCGGATATCTGCCGGCCAATCCAGCCATCGTCCCAGCCTACCCCTGCTTTGAGAATGAACGAACGACTGTCCGGCGCAAGCTGAAGTGCTTTACAGAAAGCGACGTCGAGGCCGTCCGAGACAAATGTTGCCGCCTGCTTCCATAACTCGTCAAGACAGGCACTGGCAAGCGCCTGCTGCCCGAATGCCGCAATGAGCCCCTGTTGCCTGGCGTGCTGCTGGATTGCCAATTCGGTCTGCTTGCGTTTGGTGATATCCATTGCTGTCCCCACTATTCGGAGTTCACTGGAATTCGCACCCCATCTCTCCGCCTTGGCAATATGAAGATATCGTACCGTTTCATGTCCGCGCAAAATCCTGAAATCCAGTTGCCTCCGCCCGTCCTCGGCGCCTATTATCTTCAGTTGTGCTTCCTGTGCCGGTAGATCATCGGGATGGATATAGGATTTCCATTCTTCATAAGTAATCGCGCTGCCGCGCGGAACACCAAATATATCGTACATGCGGTTATCCCAGACCATCTCCCCCGTACCTGTATTCCATTCCCATATGCCGATTGCGGCCGCTTCAGTAGCAAGTGAAAGGCGTGTCCTCTCATCCACTAGAACTCTTTCCCTGCGGGATGTCTCGGCCCGCAGCCAGGCGTTCTCGATGACCGTGGGCAGATGCTGGAGGTAACCCTCGCTTTTTATCACATAATCGGCAGCTCCCAGTTTTAAGGATTGCCGAGCGATTTCTTCATCTCCACGTTCGATAATGAGGATGATAGGAAGGTCAAGGCCGCGAGCCTGGCATAGCTCTTTTAAGATATCCGTGACTGAAACGCCCAGCAAACGATAACCCAGTAAAAGTACATCGATGCCGTAATTTGAATCGGCATCTGCAAAATACTGAAATACCTGCTCGACTGTCTGGATCGATTCAACATGAAGATTTGGAGCGGTAATGGCCAACTGCGCCTCGGCTAGCTGGCTGTCCTGAGCATTCGGCTCGACGTAAAGAATCCTGAGTGAAGCGGCGCGGCGACGGGTTTCGGTATGAAACTTGTCAAATGCGGCTCGCAACACGAGGACCAGTTTCTCCTGAAAATTGTTGCGTTTTATGACGTAATCGTCGGCGCCCGCACGCAGCAATGACAGGAGCATCTCTTCATCGGCAGAGCCGGTAATCACCACGACTGGAAGAGATAAACGTTTACCGCGGACCCAGGCCAATAATGTGTTGCCGCCCCCATCAGGCAGATTGAGATCAGTAAGGATCAGATCATAACGAGGGTAAACATCCGAATCCTGCACTGGAGAGGTCGATGGTTCGGTTGCCGGGAATTGAGGGCCAGGCCCATATATTTCAGAGAAGATTTCAAGTCGCGCCAATGCCTCGGTCAAGGTGCCCACTACATGCAATTCGATATCAGGCGCGTGCTTTTGAAGCTCGATTCGCACGAGATCGGCATCCTGGGCGTTATCCTCCAGATAGAGAACATTCATCGCTGGCACCTTGTACCTGAATCCGGGAGTTGACCGTCTACACTTCGGCGACAGTTGCGGTTATTAAAAAGCAGGGCTTTGCGAGCGGTCTGCTTTGTCAGGCTCCTAACGAGAGGCGCCTCCAGAGCGTCGCCTGAGGGGCCCGCGAAGCGGGATCGACCCGCGTAGGGGGTGCAACGACCGCATTCCCTTCGTCGCCTTTCGCGCATCCCATCCCGTAAAGCCGCTGTCGCGCTCGCGGAGGATTCATTCAGAGGTTCCCTAAACACAGGCATAGTTCATTCCGGGACACTCCGGCTTTTAGGAAAGCAGCGTATATTGAGAACCGTCCAATAGAGCTCGATCTGTCTCGCCACTTCAATGAATTTCTCAAACTCGACAGGTTTTACGATGTAGGAATTAGCGCCAAGCGAATAGGCTTCGTGAATATCA
>DATJHX010000106.1:0-3526 GCA_035493655.1 Nitrosospira sp. | reverse complement strand
GGCGCAGCCGAGCCCAGTGGGGTTGAGCGTCTGTCGAACCGCCCAGGATTCGTTTCAGGGCGACGGTTCGGCCAGTGGGTTAAACCCCAGAGTAGAATTCATCCTCCTCGGCAACTTGACTGAACCTCGAGCGTGATGAGGTCGTTGTCGCGCGCGAAGCCGGTGACGAAATCCCAGGCGCGCGGCTCCAGGTCGCGCAGGCATAGGTCGACGATCACGCAAAGGGCGCCGCAAATAATAGCGGGCCGCGCGTGGGGAGAATGTTCGAAACAGGGGCGTGCGGCGGGATGCGCGCGGGATGGCGCCACCGCGTCTGAGTGCAATAGGGCCGCCACGCCGCATAATCGTTCGGCCCAGTCGCTAGGGCGAAAGGTCGAGCCGTCCCGCCGTATGCCCTTGATCAGCAGTTCATCGACAGCAGGGAGTCGTAGTTCGATCGGCCTGGCAGTCACAGCCGAGCGGCTTGTGTATCCCTCAAGAGGGTCGCGCTCCGCCCGATAAAGAATGAGCGCCCGATAAAGCGTGATGCGCAGCCAATCGAGCTTTGCTTTATGGACAAACCCTTCCGAAAGACCACTGCAACTGCCTTCGCCACGATCGCCTTGCGGCAGCAAGAATTGACCCATCGCCGTGAGTTTCAGCTGATGTGGTTGTCGACGACGGTGACGGGCTTCGATTGCCAGATAACCCCCAGCGTTGGTGGACCGGAATCTCAGCCCATCCTTCTGCCTAACCTAACCCATCAAAAAGCCTCCCCGATCGTACTGGAGGCCTCGGTAGAGCTTGATCTTTACGATCGTTGATGCGAATTTCTAATCCTTGCAAGAAAAAGGGTATTCAAGATTAAAGATAGCAGAGCCCGACC
This sequence comes from Nitrosospira sp., assembly GCA_035493655.1. Classification (GTDB taxonomy): domain Bacteria; phylum Pseudomonadota; class Gammaproteobacteria; order Burkholderiales; family Nitrosomonadaceae; genus Nitrosospira. The sequence continues at coordinate 2,661 of DATJHX010000106.1, read as the reverse complement.
CGTATGACAGAAGATTCAATCAGGCGGTGGCACATGGTTCGTGATTTGATGCGTCTCTAAATAAAAATGTCCAGGTCCAATCCCGCATAGGGCAGAAAATTATCAGCGTCATGCTCCTCTTTTCGACCTTGGAAGTCGCATCGAATGTCCCTTCTGCACTCCATCGCTTGACATTGTTATATCCTGAACTAATCTTGATACCGACGGGGCAATTCTCTGCCGCATGAATAACGTGACTAACGAGGAGGCCTTATGCATGAACAGCAGACCATACGTACACAATCCATCAGCCTGATGCTTGTTATGGCTGTAAATGTTGCAGTTTCAGGTTGCGCAATCACTGGCCACGAAATCGTGCAGAACCGTGTCGCGGTTCCCGCAGGTGCAGTTGCGAAGGTGCGGGCGGTATGCCCAAGCGGTAAGAAGGTCGTCGGAGGCGGGTTCGACGTCGAGATACCTCAGGACGTGAGGGTATACGCGTCGGATCCCGGCGACAGCCAGGGGAATATTGTCAATGATGGCTGGCGGGTGATGGTGCGCAATGAAGGGACGACCGCGCGGCAGGCCACGGCTATTGCAGTCTGCGCCTACTAGCGCGGCACAACGGGATCAGGCATTCCAGGAAGACTCGCGCAAGATTTCCCCGCTCGCTTCAAGGCGGGCGAGGAGCAAATAAAAGTACAACATTCCGCGCTGTGGGCCGAGGGCATCCAATACCAGGCGGGCATCCTGGGATGCGGACCCTGCCACGAGCGTCATATTGCTCAGGACGCTGCTGTCGTTCGCGGGAAACACATCGAGCCGGCCCATGCCACGAAGCAGGATGATCGCTGCCGTCCAGGGGCCAATCCCCTTGATTCTGCAAAGCGCCGCCATAGCATCCCCACTGGAGACTTCTTCCAGTTCTTTTGCTTCGAGTGTGCCTGACATGAGCCTTTCCGCAACGCGCCGCAACGTTCCCGCTTTACTTGCGCTTAGCCCGGTTGTACGCAGAGTATCGTCGCTTGCTTCCTGAAACCTTTCCGCTGCGGGAAACACGTATAGGGGAAGGGGCAACGAATCCCTTTCCACACGCTGTCCCAAGGCCATGATCAAGCGGCGCATGATTGCGCTGGCTGCGCGTATGCTCAATTGCTGAAATACGATAGCGTTAACACAGGCTTCCCAAAGAGTAGGATAACAAGGCGGCTTCACGCCCCGCATCCTTCGTACCAGCGGAGCCAGCCATGGGATATGGGCCGACCTTTTGTCAAAGTCCGAGATGTCTTTTTCGCCTCCCAATACCTTTTGCACGAGCCTGAGCATTTGCGGTTCATCGGGACAATACCCATCAATCGTTATCACTAGCGATCTGTTATCAGGAATCTGGTTCACCCGCACAATAAGGGGTTGGGGCGGGCCGGACAGCGCGCGCAGATAGTCTCCCTCCGGCGTAAGCAGGTCGACGATATTTGTCGGAAGCCGTCTGAGAACACTTACTGTTAGATCGAGGCGGAATGGCTCGATAACTGGAATCAGGTGTGTTCTAACCACGCTGCGAGGGGGATGACCGAAGTTCAATCATGCTCGGTTTGTCTATTATTTTTCGCGTTGGCAATCCCGCCATGTCTGGTTGAGGCCGAGTCAAGGCGGTGTAAGAAATACAGTATAAGGAACACGGTGTAAGGAACGAAGGGAATTGCTGGGATCGGAGCAGAAATTCTTCACCTGCCCCCTCGCCCCCTTTCCCCTCTCTCACTCACAGCATGTGAAAGCGTGCGGGAACGTACCAGGGATAGCTACTGCCTCTGTCATTATATCAACCTGGATAACGGGGACGAATCGCGGAGAGAGCTATATGTCGCAGAGATTCAAGGTTGGAGACCACGTAACGTGGAACTCGGAGGCTGGCCATGTCAGTGGAAAAATTATCAAGGTGCATACCAAAAACGTTCTTTGGAAAGGTTATACCCATCACGCGAGCGATGAAGAACCTCAATACGAGATCGAGAGCGACAAGACCAACCATATTGCGATGCATAAAGGAACGGCTTTGAAAAAAATACGCGACAGATGAGCCCGACCAAGCGCCTGTAGCTCGCCAAGACCGGACAGTAATCGACTCGAATTAAAGCCCAGTTAAAGCTCCAATGAAGAAGTAATCGGATCAGGATCAAGAAGATTCCCGTTTGCGCAATCCATAGTTCAATTGTATTTGAGATGGCAACTCTGCTGTCCGCCTGGAGCCGGATCGGAGCCGCCCGGTGCAACGGTCGAACCTTCAGCATCCGTCCCCCACCATTCCAAGAGTGTCATTAATCAAATGCAGAGCGACAAGAAGGGGTCTATAACATATTGATGCGCCCTCTTGCCGCCTCCCCTTCCCGCTAATTTGCGCCGGACGATGTGATCGGCCCACAAGCGCACTTATAGAATTTTGCCCGCGTGAAGCACGTGCCGGTATCAGCCTTTACCGAACATGGAGCATCATTGAAACAAAACTGGGAGCAACTTGTCGCTGGTAAGCGCACGGCTGTACATTTCAGGCACCCGGCATAAGGTCGGGATATGAAATGATCTTGTCTTCCTTCTCCCATTTGATCCATCGCCACCTGCTCTGGTTTTTGCTCGGCGCCTATCTCATTGCCATGGTCGTGCCGATCCCTGGCTTATGGATCAGAA
>DATJHX010000105.1:0-5298 GCA_035493655.1 Nitrosospira sp. | reverse complement strand
TGCAAAAGGAATTCTCCATGTCCAATCAATCAAATGTCGAGCGTACGCTGTACGGATTCTGGATCTCACCTTATATGAGTCAGGTTGCCCACATGCTCTCGGAAACCGGTCTACCTTATCGTTATGAACGAGTGTCTCCGTTTCAGGGGAGCACGCTCACGCCAGAGCATATAGAACGAAATCCTCTTGGGAAAATTCCCACTCTCAGGGATGTCAACGGTGTTGATATTTCAGAAAGTCACGCGATCTGTCGTTATCTCGCGAGAATCTACCCAGAAGCACGAAAGTTTTATCCTGTTGATGATCCGATGCTCTGTGCAGAGGTCGATGCCAAGAATGACTTCATCACTTTCTCCATTGCGGGTCCATTCTTCAACTGGTTTGTTGTCAGTGCATATTTTCCAAAAGCATGGAAACTCAAAATCGAAAAAGAAGGGCATATCTATAATCTTTGCTCTGTTCTGTTAAGCAAAATGTGGCTACCCAGATTGGTTAATGGCTCGAAAATGGGGCCGTTCCTGCTTGGCAAAGAGCCTTTTTTGCCGGATTTCCAGTTGTTCTACACGCTCGAGCTTAGCCAAATGTTTTCCGAACTGTTCGAAATACCCGAGATGCATCTGTTTCGAGATGATCCAGCATTACAGACGTTTTACGATGCAATGTGCGAGCGTCCTTCTACGCGTGAAATACTGGCGGCTAAAGAATCAGAACTGGATGTTACGAAGAAGGAACTCTTCGGGGGGTTTGGTGCGGCCTATCTTAATAAGCATATCGACAGAAAAATCCTTGGAGGGATATTCGGGCGTGAAGTCTGATCCATACATACTGCGGCTGATCTGGCAACATTAATATCGCCCCAGTTGCGCCTGGGTTTTAGCTAGCCCTAATGAGAGATTAGTCCCAACCCAGGGAATGCTCCCCCTGATCCATACTCCAGCACGGAAGGAATGATTCTCGATACGGGTGAGATACCAGGGATTGATACGATTCTGGGGGGCTTGATACCCAGCTAAACGATATGCGCATCATGCTGTTCAAGGCATCCAGACGGCGAAGCACTGAAGATCAAGGCGGCTAAAGTGCTGGCCGCTTAAGGTGGGATATCACGCTCAAAGGCGCACTGAATAGCGGCGAGAAGTAGAGTGGAAACGTAGATGTTTTTTTGTTTCCCGAGCTGACTCGTTTTTTGTGGATCATCCAAATACTTTGAGATATTCGCCGGCAAAAAGACCGATAGAGGCCAATATAATGATAACGCCTGCATAACGGGCTGCTCAAGCATGGGTTGGAATGCGCCTTCGTCGATCGCGTCTATTCTCCTGATGATTTCATCTTGAACAGCATTATTTACGCGCATGTTCCCCACACCCTTTACGCGCATAGTCCGCACACTCTTTTTGACGCAATACTTAAGCTCGTTTGCCTCGCGCCGGAGCACAAAGCCCGAAAGGAAGAGAAACGAAATCGCTGCCTCGAAAGTAATGCCCTTGCTGAGTGGAAATTCCTGATTATCAAAATAGGTGATTCTGGCAAACAGCATCAGCATAATGCAAAACATTGGGTAATAAATAAGCTTGTCAACCGCCCGGTTCTTTCAGAGACCAGCGAAACGATATCTTCAAGTGACACGAGCGCACTTATACCCGGGTTGAGCAACGGATGTTGCGTGCGCAGCTTTTTGATCCAGCAAAAATTCAGTCAGATAGGAGAAAACATGGCCCAGTTCATCAACACCAAAGAAAATATCGTCACCGAAGCCGTCGATGGTCTGGTCGCGGCATCTGACGGTAAGCTGGCGCGGCTCGACGGCTATCCGCATATACGGGTGGTCGTACGCAATGACTGGGACAAGTCCAAGGTCGCGTTGATCTCGGGAGGCGGATCGGGCCACGAACCGGCACATGCGGGTTTCGTCGGGGAAGGGATGCTGACGGCTGCAGTGTGCGGCGACATCTTCGCCTCGCCGACAGTCGACGCGGTACTGGCAGGCATCCTTGCCGTGACGGGATCGTCCGGCTGCCTGCTCATCGTCAAGAATTATACCGGTGACCGATTGAATTTCGGGCTGGCGGCCGAACGCGCTCGCCAGTTCGGCTTGAATGTCGAGATAGTCATCGTCGACGATGATGTGGCGTTGCCCGACTTGCCCCAAGCCCGCGGCGTCGCCGGCACGCTTTTCGTGCACAAGATAGCCGGCGCGTTGGCCGAGAATGGTGCCGACTTGGCGCACATCGCCGCGGCCGCGCGCAAGGTCGTGTCAAAGACAAAAAGCATCGGCATCTCGCTAAACACCTGTACCATCCCAGGTTCGCCAAAGGAGGATCGCATCCCGCCCGGCATGGCCGAGCTTGGGCTTGGCATCCACGGTGAAGCCGGGGTTGAGCAGGTCGAGTTCGAGGATGCGAGCGAAGCTGTCGCTGCCATGGTCGAGCGCCTGTCAGCTGCAATGGAAGAAAAGCCGCATGTCGCTATGGTCAACAATCTCGGCGGCACGTCGGTCATCGAGATGTCGATCATCCTCAACGAAATCCGGCGGTCAGCGATTGGCGAGCGGATAACCCACGTCATCGGGCCGGCGGCCATGATGACATCTCTCGACATGCATGGCTTCTCGATTTCAGCCTATCCTGCCGACGATGTCGAGATCGCCCTGCTCAAGCAGCACACGCCGCTGGCAGCATGGCCGCGGGTCTCCCGGCTAGGCCAGGTCGCGATTCGGGCGCTTCCGGACGGCCTGACGCCTGTCGTTCCGATGCCCTCGATGCACAAGCCGACCAGGGAGTTCCTGACCAGTTGCTGTGAGGTTCTGATCGCCGCCGAGAACGACCTCAACGCGCTCGACGCGAAGTCAGGCGATGGCGACACCGGCAGCACACTAGCCGGCGCGGCACGCGCCCTGATCAGCGCCGTGGACCGATTGCCACTTGCCGATCATACCCAGCTCTATCGAGCCATTGGCTTGGAGCTTTCCCAAACCATGGGAGGCTCGTGCGGTGTGCTCCTCGCGATCTTCTTCGCCGCAGCGGGCGACGCCGCCTCAAGCGGCTTGCCAATGCGCGAAGCGTTGCAGGCCGGGTTGCGGAGAATGCAGGAGATCGGCGGGGCACGTCCGGGTGACCGCACCATGGTCGATGCCCTTGCGCCGGCCCTTAATGTCCTGGAAGAGAGCCTGCCCCAGGCGGCGAAAGCCGCGCGTGCGGGTGCCGATCGCACTGCCCACATGAGCAAGGCGAATGCAGGCCGCGCTTCCTATGTCAATGCCAAGCATTTGGTCGGTCACGCTGATCCAGGTGCTGAGGCGGTCGCGCGACTGTTTGAACACTTGGCCTAATTTTAGATTGTAAGCATCTGTTGAATCGCCCTGATTTTTGAGCTGGATAATTTTTCCCGCGATCACAAAGAAAATTGCCTCTCCCCTTTTGCTATTTTTACCCATGATAACGTATTTTATGGTGGGTTGAATTCGAACAAATCGGCCAAGGTTTTATTCTTGATAAAATATGTTATCAATAATAAGGTACGGCACATGAGCTCATCCGCAGTCTTCCTGCCCCAATTTCTCCTACCAGCCGGCTTCTGGAGCTTTGCCGAATTCTATCGTTTGGCTAAGGTTCCGCTTGAGATTGAGCGGCTCGTCAAGATAGACAATCCGCAAACGCGCGTGCCTATAAAAATAAAAATGCACTTGAGGATTTATGAAGTTTACCGGTATCGAGCGGCCGGATGAGTTCCAGGAAATTACCCGTGCTCACATCATCGCCCGGCGGGACGATCCGAAGTATTGGGAATTGAGTGGCGCCACAATCCGGCATCGGCTGGCCGTGCTGTCATCATTATTTGAATATCTGCGCGACAAGAATACTGTGGCCCACAATCCGGTCAAAGGCATCAAGCGGCCTCCAGTGGAAGGCTATGAAGGCAAAACGGTGGCGATCGGGAATCATCAGGACTGAGCGACTCTTGCAGGTGCAAGTCCCGCAAAAGTTGATCAACAAACCAAGCAAACCGCAACCGCGTGGGATAGTCGATTATGGGGAGGATGCGCGGAGCCGGGCTCGAGCCCCCGAGCTTCAAAAGGCAGATCTCGCCTAAGCTCACATTTTAGTCTGCAGCCATTTCATTTGCGGTCCTGCCTGGCCACCACGCCCCACATTGCCTCATCGCCCGCATTGCCTCATCGTGTTCGTGCTGCTAAAGTTCGATGAATTTCGGATATCCAGCTCCAGTCAATTAAATGTGTAAATCATGAACAGCGGCCAGCTGTGCCGGCGCTTGATGAGGTACGTCGCCCCTAACTGGGAAGTGCTTGTATTTGCGCTGGCCGGACTGATTGTAATGGCGGCAACAGTGCCGATGCTGGCCGCGTTGCTGCGGCCGATGCTGGACGGCGTCATTGCGGATAAGAACCGAGAACTGATGCAATTGATATTGATGGGGATCATTGCGCTGTTTACGGTCCGAGGGGCAGCGGGATATTTCAGTACCTATGCCATTAATTGGGTCGGCAGCAAGCTGACTGAAGACTTGCGGGTGGAGATGTTCGACAAATTGCTGACCCTGCCCGGTCGCTATTACGCCTGCCATTCCACCGGCAGCCTCATTCTCAGGATTACCTCCGATTCCGATCAGATCGCGCGAACCTTTATTGCCGTGATTATTATCATGGTTCGGGACACCTTTACGATTGCCGGGCTGCTGGGATGGGCGTTTTATCTCGACTGGCAGCTCTCGATTCTGGCCCTGGCGTTAGCGGTCCTCGTCCTGATAATCATGTGCCTGGATACCGTGAAACTGCAACGAATGGACGCCGAAATAAGGCAATCACTGGATGGCATCACTTCAGTAATAAAGGAATCCATTGAAAACTACACGGCAATCAAGCTTTACGGCGGCGAGCAGTATGAAAGCCACCGTGCGCGCGAGCAAACCGCGGGAATACATCGTTTTACGATGAAGCGGGCGGCTGCTGCTGCCCTGAGCGTTCCCCTGGTGCAGATGACCACTGCCGTTGTATTAGCCGTCATTGTCTACTTTGCTGCTCAACAATCTATTGCCGGCGAGATTACTGCGGGCGGTTTTGCTTCCCTTGGCGCAGCGCTGGCAATGCTAATCGCACCGGTGAAGCGCATTGCCGCCATAAAGGCCACTTTGCAGCCGGGGCTGATCGCTGGCGGCAGCATATTTTCGCTGCTGGACGAGCCGCCTGAATCGGAAGCGGGAACAGTCGCCATTGCGCGCGCGCGCGGAGAACTGCGTTTCGAGCACGTCAGCTTTAGTCCTGCCTCGGGAGACGGCTTC
>DATJHX010000104.1:0-14926 GCA_035493655.1 Nitrosospira sp. | reverse complement strand
TTCTTGCGAGGAAGATGGGAGAATACAAATGCGAGTTGCCGCCGAGATTGTGTTGACGCCTGAAGAGTACGTAGAGTTGACAGCGCTGGTTCGCTCCAAGCTAACAAGTGTGAGGCTGGCGCTGCGTGCGCGCATTGTTCTGCTGGCGGCCAAAGGGTTGCAAAACAAGGACATCGCAGCGCAAGTGGGCGTGGGCCGCGTGCAAGTCTCGCGCTGGCGCGAGCGCTATGCGCAATCGCGCCTGGCGGGCATCGAACGCGACCTGCCGCGCGGTGCGCCTCCAGTGAAGGTTGATGTGGCTCGCCTGATGGAATTGACCACCGAAAGCAAGCCCGATGCGGCCACGCACTGGAGTACACGTACGATGGCCGCCGAGCTTGGTGTCAGCGCAGCGAGCATCTCCCGGCATTGGCGCGCCAAGGGGCTGAAACCTCATCTCGTGCGCAGCTTCAAAGTCTCGCGCGATCCAAAGTTCATCGAGAAGCTTGAAGACATTGTTGGTTTGTACCTTGCGCCGCCCGAGCATGCCATTGTATTGTGCTGCGACGAGAAGAGCCAAGTACAGGCGCTGGACCGCACGCAGCCCGGCTTGCCACTAAAGAAAGGACGTGCGGCGACCATGACGCACGAAAAGGAAACAAGGGACAGACCACGATTTTCTGTTAGACTATCTTTAAATTGGTACTGGAAATATTCATGCCGCGTCGTGCCCGCCTTACCTTACCAAACGTACCCTTACATATCATCCAGCGCGGCAACAATCGCCAGGCTTGTTTCTTTGCCGAAGACGATTATCGTCTCTACCTAGATTGGTTGGCGGAATACGCTGGTAAAACAGGTTGCCGGGTTCACTCTTATGTACTGATGACGAACCATGTCCATCTTCTGGTTTCGTCTGATCGACTAGATGCTTCTGGATTGCTGATGAAAGCATTGGGACAGCGTTACGTACAATATGTAAATCGTACCTACCAGCGCAGTGGAACACTATGGGAAGGGCGTTACCGTTCCTCTCTCATACAGGAGGATGCCTATCTGCTGGCTTGCCAGCGCTACATCGAGCTAAATCCAGTACGGGCAGGCATGGTGAGTCATCCGGCAGATTATCACTGGTCTAGCTACCGGGTAAATGCACTGGGCGGACACGATGCACTGATAAAGCCTCACTCGCTTTATGAGGCATTGGGTTTGGACACCGCAGCCAGGCAGGCGGCATATCGTTGCCTATTTCACCATGAGTTGGAGTCAACTGTTATTGAGGAGATACGCCGAGCCACCAATGGCAACTTTGTCCTTGGCAACACGAGTTTTGCAACGCAGATATCATCGGCCTTGGGTAAACGAGTGGTTCCCGGAAAAGCGGGGCGACCTCGAAGAGTGCCGGGCCAGGACTCCGTAAAATTACTTTAAAAATCAAACAAACAACCGTGGTCTGTCCCCAATTATTTTTGGTCTGTCCCCAATTAATTTGATTATTTTGCTCAATTATTCCCAATTATTCCGATGAAAACGCCGAAAAGAATTGAACCGCTGGTCCAGGATGGCCTTGTCGATGAGGTTATCCGTCAGCTGATGAGTGGCAAGGAAGCGACGGTCTACGTAGTGCGCTGCGGAGAAGAGCTACGCTGCGCGAAAGTTTATAAAGAGGCTAACAAGCGCAGTTTCCGCCAGAGTGTGGATTACACCGAGGGCCGCAAAGTAAAAAACAGCCGTCGCGCACGAGCCATGCAAAAAGGTACCAGCTATGGACGCAAAGCGCAGGAAGAAGCCTGGCAAAATGCCGAGGTGGATGCCTTGTATCGTCTGGCCGCCGCAAGCGTGCGCGTGCCCAAGCCGTATAACTTCCATGAGGGCGTGCTGCTGATGGAACTGGTGACCGATAGCGAGGGCGACGCCGCCCCGAGGCTAAACGATCTGATGCTCACTGCAGAGCTATCCCGCGAATACCACCGCACATTGATCACGCAGGTAGTGCGCATGCTCTGCGCCGGAATCATCCACGGCGATCTCTCCGAATACAACGTGCTGGTCGACAGCGCAGGGCCGGTCATCATCGACCTGCCCCAAGCCATCGGCGCAGCCGCTAACAATCAGGCCTGCAAAATGCTGCTGCGGGATGTCGAGAACCTTGCCACTTACTTCGGCCGCTTTGCACCCGAGTTGCTGACCACGGACTATGGCATGGAGATATGGTCGCTCTACCAAAGCGGTCAGCTCCACCCGGAGAGTGTATTAACTGGGTGCTTCGAGCGAATTGAGAACCCGGTCGACATGAACAGTGTCATGCGTGAAATCAACGACACGCTCAAGGAACAAGAGGCACGGCAACTTTATCGGGCATCGCGTTTACGTCAATGACACGCTTAGGAGCAATGGCAGTCTGTCTCCAATTATTCTCTCTAAAAAATCAAGCGGGCAGCCGTGGTCTGCCGCTGATTCTCAGCGATTATTTGCTAAAGGCCGCTCTGCCAACTACACCAGTTAAAAATCGGTAACTGTCAGATGAGGTCGCGACTACTACACTTGATCATTTGCATCCACTTGCACGCCTCAACCACATAGGGCTTTCATCCCTGCAAATCCGGTAACACCGCTAACCCTCTTTTTACGCAGGCCCCTCTCTGGGTTAAGTCCGAGCCACTATCACTATATTATCTAAGGATATGGAAGTGAGGGATAAAAAAGGGAACAGGTCCAAGACCTGTTCCCTTTTTTATGAGACCTTCGAATGCTGTCAGCTTAGAGAGTTTTTCCTGAATTTCCGCTCCAATCTTTAGGATTCGTTTCAATGTCCGCTTTGCTTTCCCGGTTCCCCAGTTCCCGATTTTTCATCTGGGCGTGATCGCCCTTCGCCAGCTCAGATGCCATTTTATGGTGAAAAGCTGCCTGCTTGATGGTTTCTGCTGCGGCTTGCTGATACTTGTTCAGTAAAGCCGAAGCATGCGATTGATTATCTTGCGCCTGCCTGCCATAGAGATAGCTTTTTTCCTCATAATGCTGAAGCAGCTTCTTTTGTTCCTCTGCCTTCACCAGCAGTTCCTTGGCGGTACTTTCATATTGCTTTGCCAATCTGTCGTGGTCCTCATAAGTTCTGGCGCTTTCCGCAGCCTTGCGAATATCGGAGCTACGCGCTTCGATAGGGCTCGTCTGTGCGCAGGATGCCAGCAAAGCTATGGCTAACACCGCAAGAAATTTTTCTATTTTCGTTTTCATGATAGTAATAAACACAAATAGAATGAAAGTGATTGCATCCTACTCGAGTCAATACTATCCGGATATTGGGGAAACCCTGGTTTTATGCTAAGGGAAACCCTTAGTTCATATTTTTATGGCAGAAGTGTCAATTGTACCTTGGACGTGCTGGTTCTTGAAGGTATCATCCTGGCGCCTACATCCGAAGATATTCCCATCACTCGCAGCTTTTAGTTCGACTAACGGCTTTTACCGCTTTGCTGACAAGTCGCGGTATGAGATTAGCTAAATGAGCTAAATGGATCGAAGCGAGATCAACGGTATAGGGCAGCCTCTCTCTATCTTATCCACGGAGAATAGATGTAACCTTCTGATTGCTGTGTAAATGCAATGATTGATTCAAACGAGCTTTGACAGGGAATAGCAAAAAAGCAAGGCTTCCTAACGCTCTTCCGAAATCCAGTGAGTGGCATAGCGTATCAGGTCGGCACCATCTTTCAAATTCAGCTTGGAGCGGATGTTGAAGCGATGCGTTTCGATGGTTTTGATACTCCGACTCAGCAATCTTGCAATTTCCTGGCTGCTGTGCCCGGATCCGATCAGATGAAGCACTTCGAACTCGCTTGGGGTCAAGCTGTTGATCAGCGGTTCAGGCTGAGCTGCCCCCGTCGCCACACGGTTCAGCAGCCTGGCGTGCATTTGCTTGCTCAGGTAAACATTTCCCTTCAATACTTCACGAATGGCAGTTACCAGCACTTCGCCGGGTTCCTGCTTCATGACGTACCCGCGGGCGCCAGCCCGCAAGGCGCGTTGAGCGTAGACCCCCTCGTCATGCATGGACACGACGAGCACGGGCAGCGCAGGAATCAGGCTGTGCATGCTTTTAATGACCTCAAAGCCGGAGAGGGTCTTGAGGGATACATCCATCAAAACGATATCGGGATGGGGGCCGTTCTTGAGCCTGCCCAGTGCCTCCTCGCCGTCACCCGCCTCTGCAATCACTTCCATGTCAGGCTCAAGATTGATCAACATCGCCATGCCATGCCTCAGCATCGCATGGTCATCCACGAGCATTACCTGTGCTTTCTTGGTTGGTATCGCTGACATATTATTCCATTCGCATTTCCAGTCGCACTTCCATACCTCCTTCTGTTCGCCTGAGGAATTCAAGTGTTGCTCCGAGCTGCCGGGCGCGATAGCGCATGATTCTAATGCCCATGCCCGGAGTTGCTGCCTTTGGGCCAACACCCTCAAAGCCACAGCCATTATCGCAAATCGAGAGCCGGAGAAATTCTTCCCGTAAAGCCAGGGAAATTATCAGATGCTGCGCTCCACCGTGACGAATGCCGTTATTGACAGCCTCCTGGGCGATACGGTAGAGGTTAAGCGCAACATTTTTATTATTGATGAAAACCTCATTCCTGCATATGAAATCGCACCTGATCTTGTAAGCGATCGCAATCCTCGAAGAAAATGCGTGCAGCGCGGCTACCAGACCATTTGTCTCCAACTCGAACGGAAGCAGGCCCTGTGCGAGCTGCTTGCATTGCATTACAGCGGTTTGTGCCTGTGCGGCGATGGAAGCGGCGATACTGACTGTGTCCGCACTCCCCGATGCGGTTATTTTTCTCTCCAGGGCTTTGGCTTGATAACTGATCGCCGCAATCTGCTGCCCCAGATTGTCGTGCAGTTCCTGCCCGAGCACTCGCTGGTGCTCTTCTGCAATGGAAACGAGGGTCTGCTCCAGAAGTTTGCGCTCGAGCCATCTTTCAAGGTCGCTTGCGATGGCATCGATGAGCCTCTGCTCTTCGGGAATCAGGAAGGGCTTGTCTTCGGGATAAAACACACGCAACTGACCGTAGGGCTTATTGTTGACGCTGATCTTTGTTTCAAGCTCATGCGTAAGGCCGTGGCCGCTATTATCGGAAGTAAAGCGTCGCCCATCGAGTTCGATCATCGCGGTGGCAATTTCCGGAAATTGCATGGCCGGTATAAGGTGGGTAAAAATCTGCTGGCAGGCGCGGTCTATCGATAATTCCTGCCCCAGACCGTGACGAATCTCATAAAGGCAACTGATTTCCTTCAGGCGCTCGCGCAGCGCTTCATCAATATGTTTACGTTCCAGCCACAACTCCACGTCGCTCGCGACGGCATCGATGAGCCTCTGCTCCTCAGGAATCAGGAAGGGCTTGTCTTCGGGATAAAATACACGCAACTGACCGCAAGGCTGATTGTTGACGCTGATCTTCGATTGCAGCTCATGCGTCAGACCCTGGCCATGATTTTTTGATGTGAAGCGGCTGCCGTCGAGTTCGATCATGGCAGTGGCAATATCTGGAAACTGCATGGCAGGTATCAGGTGCCTGAATATTTGCTGGCATGCGCCCTCAATCGACAGTTCCAGACCCATATCGCGGCGAATTTCGTAGAGGCAGGTAATTTCCTTCAGACGCTCGCGCAGCGTTTCATCGATCTGTTTGCGCTCCAGCCATATTTCCAGGTCGCTCGCGACGGCATCGATGAGCCTCTGCTCCTCAGGAATCAGGAAGGGCTTGTCTTCGGGATAAAACACGCGCAATTGGCCGCAGGGCTTATTGTTGGCGCTGATCTTCGATTGCAGCTCATGCGTCAGGCCCTGTCCATGGTTCTCGGAAGTGAAGCGCCTGCCGTCAAGCTCGATCATGGCAGTGGCGATGTCTGGAAACTGCATGGCGGGTATCAGGTGCTTGAATATCTGCTGGCAGACATTCTCCACCGGTAATTCCAGTCCGATATTGCGGCGGATTTCGTAGAGACAGGTGATTTCCTTCAGGCGCTCGTGCAGAGCCTGCTCTGCGTTTGCAGGCGCTCCGGTGGAAAGCGCTGTACTCCCGGAGCTTTCACCCGTGCTGTTCGTTGAAACTTCCATCATTCTGCTAATTTTATACTTCTCCCCACAGCCTAATGCAGGCATTTGCCAAGCCTCATCGGCTGGCATATCTGCTGACAAATTTCGCGCATAAATCTTTTGAATTATGCAGATTTTTTTTCGCTCTGCCCAATACTTTTAGTAGAAGCACAGCGACAATTGCTTGCCAATACACTGTGGCTCATTGTCACCAGCCCCACAATCTTCGCATTCAGTCTACTAAAGGATATTTCTTTGTCATTTAAGGCAAAATGATACAGATCGCTCAGTAGAACCGAGTTTTCCGATAAAAGTACGATAAGAAGTAGGATGACCGACGGGCATTGCATTGCACTTTAAGCCCGTCGGTAAAATGATGAGCTTGCCTGATCGTATGCTTTGCGGCCAAATTCTGGATTAGGTGCTTGCGAATCAGCCTCTGTCCCTTAACAACTAACTCTTCAGGAACATGTTGTTTGAATATTGGGGAAGACTACTGTAACCGTGTCATCCGTGGTATTGACGACCTTGCCTTTTCCCAGTTTCGGAATTTCGACAAAGATACCAATGGGAAAACAAACGGCTATAGCCAAGGTTCAGCTTCGGCTTGAAAACTTGATGACCTTCGCTACCTCGTGAATTTATTGGCCCCGACGTTTGCCCGAGCGCATCATGCGTATCATGGAAGGCAGGGCGCGTGTTATTAGCGAGGTCTTCGTCCTGCTGCTCAATATCCCAGCCGTGACGGCAGCGCTCCCTTTAACCGCTTTTTTTACCGATCCCTTAGGCAGCATGGCCACTGCAACAAGCGCTGCCAGGCTAGTGTAATAAGGATGGCGTGTTATGAACTTGAAGGTATGGCTACGGGGAAATGAGAGAGCCTCATCCGCGCGCTCATGCTCATGCTTATCCTCGTGGGCGAACATGTTCCGATAGCTTTCCCGGCTGGCGCTCATCCTTTCAAGGATGGCTCTTCGCTCGTCCTCAAGGGAGTTGCTCATACCACATCCTTCATCAGTTTGACGTCCTGCTGCAATTCACTCCGCAGAGTGTCAAAAGGTGAAGCAGAGTCTGCCCGGCTGGGCGCCGCTATATAAGCTCCAAAGGCTATCAAGGCATAAAACCCCGCAACGCCCCATGCGGAGATGACGCGATAGGGCGTATCCCAGCAAGTAACGATAACAGCCGCTCCCAAAAAAATAAGAGTCAGGACAGCGAAGAGCGCCACCACCACAGCACTGATCACCCGCCTCATAAAATTCTGCCCCTGAATCTCTGCCGATACTTTCAATAATTCGAGGTAATCACCCAAGCGTTCCAGAGCGAGCGCTCCGAGCTGTCGGGCTTTTTTGATAGACTCAAACATGGCGTTATCCCGGCTGTGTGGGGCAGGACAGCGGTTAAGGGGAGTAATGGTTAACGGCCGGTTAACGGCGCGTCATCAGCAGGCCGACCAGAAAACCGATCGCGGCAGCATAGCCTACCGATTGCAAGGGGCGGTCCTTGACGTATTCTTTCGAGCATTCAACCCCATGGTCGAATTGTTCGCGGGCATTTTCAGCGACGCTTCTAGCGGATTCCCTGGTAGCAGCAACTTTTGCCAGCAGTTTTTCTTTTGCCTCCTCCAGATCGACATCCGACAATGTAGGAATGCGTGCGATCAAATCATCTAGATCGGCCTTGAGATTGGCGAGCTCTTCACTCGCCACGGCGCCCACATGCTTTCCAGCCGATTTTGCGGCCTCGCCTACCCGCTGGGCGGCATTGCCAGCATGGTGCGCCATATTTTCCGCAGCGGCCTGTGCATCATTTGTTTTGTTCGCGGAAGTGTCCGTTTGCATGATGAACTCCTTTATGATCTATTAACAGGAAAATCCTTTTTCCTTCTCCTTCTTTCCTTCCTTGCAAGGCCTCAACCTCAGCCCCAGTTTCCCGCAAATGGCCCGCCACGGTATGTACGTTGACACACATAATCAAAATTATCGTTTAATACAGATCAACTGCTCGTTATGGGCGCCTTCCATGTCTCCCTTAGGGTGACCGACCAGGATCACCTCTGAACAAATCCTCCGGTTCAAATTGAGCGGCGCGGGGCAAAAATGATATAATCCTGCGCTAACCTGGCCTTCCGGCAAAAATTCTTGAGCTCTTCCACTCCTTGAGCTCTTCTGTTTTCTGGAAGGAAGGTTTAATTCGCATATCCGCCTGTTCCAAAAGGGTGCTGCTCACAATAGAGCGATTGGCGGATAGAGGCTCAACCCTAAAGGAGAAATTCATGTCAGTAACCATGCGGCAAATGCTGGAAGCGGGTGTCCATTTTGGACATCAGACCCGTTTCTGGAATCCCAGGATGGCTCCATATATTTTTGGCCATCGTAACAAGATACACATCATCAACCTCGAAAGAACCCTCGGGATGTATCAGGACGCCATGAATTACGTGCGTCAGTTGGCGGCCAACAAAGGCACCATTTTATTCGTCGGTACCAAGCGCCAGGCGCGCGATATCATGCGCGAGGAGGCAATGCGCTGCGGTTCGCCTTATGTAGACCAGCGTTGGCTCGGCGGGATGTTGACCAATTTCAAGACGATAAAGCAATCGGTCAAGCGCCTCCATGATATGGAAACCATGATGGAGGATGGCACTCTCGACAAGCTTTCAAAAAAAGAGGCGCTGGATATTCAGCGGGAACTGGAGAAGCTCAATCGCAGCCTGGGCGGCATTAAGGATATGAAGGGTCTTCCCGACGCGATGTTCGTGGTTGATGTCGGTTATCAGAAGGGCGCGATCACCGAGGCCAGGAAGCTTGGTATTCCGATAGTCGGCGTGGTCGATACCAACCACAGCCCGGAAGGCGTGGATTATGTGATTCCGGGCAACGATGATTCCAGCCAGGCAATTCGCCTGTATGCGCGAGGGGTGGCCGACGCCATTCTGGAAGGGCGCCATCAGAGCGTCCAGGAAATCATAAAGAATGAATTTTCTGAAGTGGGTGAGGCGGCCACCGCGGAAGAGTAACCGGGCAGAAGAGTAACCGGGTCAATTCCCGGACGGCTGTCTGCACTCAATCAGGTTGCGATCAATATCTATGGAGTAAGCATGGCGGAAATCACCGCACAAATGGTGAAGGAATTGCGCGACCTGACCGGTCTGGGCATGATGGAATGCAAAAAGGCATTAGCTGAAACCACTGGCGATATGAAAGCAGCGGAAGATTTGCTGCGGATCAAAAGCGGCGCCAAGGCGAGCAAGGCAGCAGGGCGCGTTGCGGCGGAAGGCATGATTGGCGCTTATATCACGCCTGATCGCAAGCGAGGTGCGCTGGTCGAAGTCAACTGTGAAACGGATTTTGTCGCGAGAAACGAGGATTTCATTAATTTCGTGCGCAATCTGGCCAAATTGTTGACCGTTGAACCCCTGGTCGATACCGAAGCGTTAGCTGCCGCTGCATTGCCAGATGGCGAAAAAGTTGAAGAGTTTCGCAAGGCGCTGGTCATGAAGCTGGGTGAAAATATCAGCATTCGCCGTTTCGCGCGTTATGAGACGCAGGGCCAACTTGCCTCCTATCTGCACGGCGCAAAAATCGGCGTAATGGTTGATTATACCGGCGGGGATGAGGCGCTGGGCAAGGATCTGGCGATGCATATCGCAGCCAGCAAGCCGATCTGCGTTTCCAGTGAGCAAGTGTCGCCCGAGCTGCTGTCGCGCGAGCGGACGATTTATACTGCTCAGGCAGCGGAGAGCGGGAAGCCGGCGGATATTGTCGCGAAAATGGTGGACGGCCGCATTGCCAAATATCTGGCGGAGGTTACGCTGCTCGGTCAACCTTTCGTCAAGAATCCGGATCAGACCGTAGAAAAATTACTCGTATCGAAGTCAGCGAAAGTGAATGGCTTTACGTTATATGTCGTGGGAGAGGGAATCGAGAAGAAGGCTGACGATTTTGCCGCTGAAGTGATGGCTCAGGTGAACCAGGCAAAAGAAGACAAAGCGCCGCAGCCGAAGTAGCTTCATGACGATCGCGGCTTATAAGCGTATTCTGCTGAAGCTCTCCGGCGAAGCCCTCATGGGCGATGATAGTTATGGCATCAATCGTGCAGTGGTCGAGCGCATCGTTGCTGAAATTGCAGAGGTAAGCCGGCTGGGTGTTCAGGTGGCAATTGTTATCGGAGGCGGTAACATCTTTCGCGGGATGACTTCTGCTGAAGACGGGATGGATCGTGCCACTGCCGATTACATGGGTATGCTGGCTACTGTAATGAATGCCCTGGCGCTGCAGGACGCGATGCGTCGCGGCGGACTCGTAAGCCGGGTCCAGTCGGCACTTCGGATTGATCAGGTGGTGGAACCCTACATTCGAGGTAAAGCCATTCGTTACCTCGAAGCAGGCAAAATCGTCATTTTTGCTGCCGGCACGGGCAATCCCTTCTTTACGACAGATACGGCCGCCGCGTTGCGCGGAATGGAAATGAATGTGGACATCGTGCTCAAGGCTACCAAGGTCGATGGGGTTTACGACTGCGATCCCAAAAAAAATGCTAACGCCATACGCTACCAGAAATTATCGTTCGATACAGCCATTTCGCAGAATCTCAAGGTGATGGATGCCACGGCGCTGACATTATGCCGCGACCAAAAGCTGCCGCTCAATGTATTCAGCATCTTTCGCGCCGGAGCACTGAGGCGGGTTGTCATGGGTGAGGACGAAGGGACGCTGGTTGAGGTTTGAGTCGGTATCCATTTGGATCAATGGATATTATTCCCCGGTATTATGCCTTTTCAAGGATAATTTCTCAGGGCAATTGATTCCCGACTTTCATCTGTTGACATATCATGACCGCTGAAATCAGAAAATCCGCCGAACAAAAAATGCAGAAAAGCCTGGAAGCGCTGAAGCTGGACTTGGGCAAGGTGCGTACCGGACGTGCTCATACCGGCCTGCTGGATCATATTACAGTCGACTATTACGGTACGCCTACGGCTATCAATCAGGTAGCCAATGTCACCCTTGCTGACGCACGTACCATTACCGTTGCCCCATGGGAAAAGAAGATGCTGAGTGCCATCGAGAAGGCCATACGGAATTCCGACCTGGGGCTGAATCCGGTAACGGTAGGTGAGCTCATCCGCGTACCTATGCCGCCTCTCACCGAGGAGCGCCGCCGCGACCTCACCAAGATCGTGAAGCAGGAAGCAGAAACTGCACGGGTAGCGATGCGAAATATCCGGCGCGATGCGAATGCGCACCTGAAGGAACTGCTCAAAGAGAAGAAGATCGCCGAGGACGAGGAGCGTCGTGGGCAGGACGAAATTCAGAAACTTACAGACCGCTATATTACAGAAATCGAGAAAGTCTTACAGACAAAAGAAGCCGAACTGATGGCAATATAAATATAGGCAACGGCAATATAAATAAGAATAAATAAGAAGGAAGAAGAACAAGAGCGGGAAAAATTATTCGGATTTTGTTGTGATCTTAACCCAGCCGGTTGCTCGTTGCTCATGGGTCGCCTCCACCAGGTGACCAATTATGACCAATCGTACCAACTGGATCAATTGTGCTCAACTGCGCCAATGCTCCCAAACACCAGTTCGACCCGGGAAATACCCGAGACCAGCATGATTCCGCGGCATATCGCCATCATCATGGATGGCAATGGACGATGGGCCAAAAAAAGGTTCTTACCGAGAGTGGCCGGACATAAACGCGGAGTGGAAACGGTTCGCTCCGCTATCAGGGCCTGCGTTGATCGCGGCGTGGAATACCTCACCTTGTTTGCTTTCAGTAGCGAGAACTGGCGCAGGCCGACGGAGGAAGTGGCATTTCTGATGCAACTGTTCATAAACGTGCTGGAGCAGGAAGTCAGCAAGTTGCACGAGAACGGTATTCGCTTCAAGGTAATTGGTGATTTATCCAAGTTCGAACCGAGGATCGTTGAGTTCGTACGCAACGGTGAAGCGCTTACGGCGGACAACGAGCGATTCACGCTCACCATTGCCGCTAATTATGGAGGGCGGTGGGATATCATGCAGGCTGTTCGCAAAATGCTGGCACAGCATCCACAACTGGCCACCCGCTTTGATGAACAGGATTTAATGCCGCATTTTGCATTGAATTATGCCCCTGAACCGGATCTCTTTATCCGCACCGGTGGAGAAAAACGTATCAGTAATTTCCTGTTATGGCAACTGGCTTACACCGAGCTGTACTTCACCAACACACTGTGGCCGGACTTCGATGCTCATGCGCTGGACCTTGCCATTCAATCCTATCAGCAACGCGAGCGCCGGTTTGGACGAACCAGCGAGCAACTTCAAATAGCACCGTCCATTCATGGGGGAAGGGAAGTTGCGGTTCAAAGAACGGCCTGATTTTTGCGCACCTCCGTTTAGCCGCCTTTTTCCGTTCTCAGCCTTGTCTTGCCCTGCCTTGATTATGGCTAGCCATGCTTAGGGCCAGGATTTTTACCGCCGTAATCGTGCTATGCCTGTTTTTGGCAGCATTGCTCTATTTGCCCGCCATCTTCTGGATGATACTGCTGCTTGCATTGACAGTAACAGGCTCATGGGAATGGAGCAGGCTTGCAAAATTTTCCGTCACCCATTCCATCGTCTATCTGTTGCTTACGACTATGCTGGCCGGGGAATTGCTGTTCGTATTGAGCCAGGCGGTTGTAACCAACCCGTACACCACATCATTTCTGAGTTTTTATGTGGCATCGCTGATATTCTGGACGCTGATCGTTCCCTACTTGCTGAAGTCGCGCTATCCGATCAGGAATCCACTCCTGCTCGCGTTGGCGGGTTGGTTGGTGCTGCTTCCAACCAGCTTTGCCTTATACCAGCTACGAGCCATCGATCCGCTGCTCCTGCTGGGATTCATGGCTGCAATCTGGATATCGGATACGTCGGCATATTTTGCCGGACGAGCATTCGGGAAGCGCAAGCTCGCGCCAAACATCAGCCCGGGCAAGACCTGGGAAGGCGTTGCGGGAGCGCTGGTTGCGGTTTCCATTTACGCGCTGATATGGGCCTATGTAGCGGGAGAAACGGTACATATCAAATTCCTGATGCCGCTATTACTGATACTCGCGATAATGGGAATCATTGGGGATCTGTTCGAGTCTTTGATGAAACGCCATGCGGGCCTCAAAGACAGCGGTAATATTTTGCCGGGTCACGGTGGTATACTTGACCGGATTGATGCACTTACGTCAACACTGCCCATAGCTGTTCTGCCACTTTTATTTTTACAATCCGAACTATGAAAGCTGTCCGTCATCTCACCGTTCTTGGCTCTACCGGAAGCATTGGCGTAAATACACTGGATGTGGTTGCGCATCATCCTGACCGGTTTTCCGTCACCGCGCTCGCTGCAAACAGGAATGCAAAAAAAATGCTGGAACAATGCCGGCTCTTCCAGCCACGTTACGCCGTGTTACTGGACGAATCCAGCGCCGACTGGCTAGCGGCCGAAGTCCATGCTGCTGGACTTCATACAGAAGTGCTCCGGGGCGTCGAATCACTCGAAAAAGTGGCATCGTTGCCGGATGTGGATATGGTCATGGCGGCAATTGTTGGCGCGGCCGGGATACGTCCCACCTTTGCCGCCGCTCGTGCGGGCAAGCTTGTATTGCTTGCGAACAAGGAAACCATGGTTATGGCTGGGCGTATTTTCATGGACGTGGTCAAGGAAAATGGAGCCACCCTTTTGCCCATCGACAGCGAACATAACGCCATCTTCCAGTCGCTGCCACATCATTTCAGGGGAGATTTACACGGGGTCGGCGTTCGCCGCATTCTTCTTACTGCATCCGGCGGCCCGTTCCGCCAGACATCATTAGCGCTGCTGGAAGAGGTGACGCCACGACAGGCTTGCGCACATCCCAACTGGGTCATGGGTCAAAAGATTTCGGTTGATTCCGCCACAATGATGAACAAAGGTTTGGAAGTGATCGAAGCAAGATGGCTATTCGAAGCATCGCCCGAGCAAATCCAGGTCGTAATCCACCCCCAAAGCATCATTCACTCCATGGTGGAATACGTGGATGGTTCCGTGCTGGCGCAACTCGGTAATCCCGATATGCGTACCCCCATTGCGCATGCCCTGGGTTTTCCGGAACGAATAGAAACGGGTGTGACGCCTCTGGATATGTTCAAGGTGGCGCGGCTGGATTTTGAGGAGCCCGATTTCAAGCGCTTCCCCTGCCTCAAGCTTGCATATCAGGCACTGTCTATGGGGGGTAGCGCCCCCGCCATACTGAATGCCGCCAATGAGGTGGCGGTGGAATCTTTCCTGAAATCCCGTATGTCATTTACAGCAATTCCAGCCATGATCGAAGAGGTCATGCAAACGGTTGGCCATAAGGATATGGCCACGCTCAACGATGTGCTGGCGGCGGACAGAATGGCGCGTGAAGCGGCGCATGAGTGGCTGGCGTGCCTGGCATAAGATATCCGGTCCGCGCCAGGGAGATCACTCTGCCCTGTGGCATTCACCTTTGTATGATTCTCATGATTCTTTCCGGGAGGCGCATCGGCATCAGATCGGAACCGGAATTTCCCTGAAACTGGATCTGAGAACCTGCCGCCTTCTTCGCCGAGAGGGCATGCTGCACATACCGCTTTATTTCCTTGATTTTCTTGACGCTTCCCGACCATCTCTTCGCAATCCTTCGATCGGTCGCATGCTTCGGGAAATTCTTGTCAACCTTTCATTTAAAGCCTGCTTGAGCGGGTACCCCACGAATCCTCGTTGATATGACATTCGTCTTTACCATAATTGCCTTCATCATTGCCCTGGGAGTCCTGATCCTGTTTCACGAGTTCGGACATTATCTGGTAGC
>DATJHX010000103.1:0-3881 GCA_035493655.1 Nitrosospira sp. | reverse complement strand
CGGTCAATGCCTGGGCGTTGTACGACAACTCAGGTGACGAACCGGTATTGATTGAGTGGGGAGGGCGATGATGACTCAGCATGAACTTGGCAAGGCTAAGGATAAGGATCTCGTTGCATCGGTAGCGGCAATGAAACGGGCGGCTGCCATGGCGCGCAAGGCGGCAATTCAAACCGGTACCGCAATTGTGGTTGTGCGAAACGAGAAGATCGTCAGGCTAACGGCAGATGACCTTCGCGAGAAGGGTTTCACATGAGAAAACCAAGGCGCACGTGCTGACCTATATGCGGCAGAAGGGCAAACACCTACTGAAACCTTCCATGCGGGTATCGCTCGTGGCACAGCGCTGCGAGCCAGCGGAGTTACGGCCCAACGCGTTCCGCTTATTGTGCCCTGCACTTGGGCATGACGTGGCATGAACCGCGACGCCATCATTCGGGCGCTGCAAAGCAACATTCCCAATTTGTTAGCCGTCTATGCCTTTGGTAGCCACATTCAAGGCACAGCACGTTCGGGAAAGTGACCTCGATCTGGCGGTATTGGTGGCAGGCTACGCCTAGCCCTTGGCGCTATGGGAACTGGCGGGGATCTGGCCGATCTGGTAGGCTGCCCGGTGGACCTGCTCGTGCTGCATCTACTGTGATGCAGTACCAGATCATCACTACCGGCGAACGCTGGTGGGTTAAGAGTGGACAGGCCGCGTTGTTTGAAGCGGCTGTCTTGAGTGAGAAGACGGCGCTCGACACGGCTCGTGCTGGTCTGCTTGCCGATATCCAGAAAAGTGGAAAAGTGTGTATGGCCGATGATGTGCTGGTCAACAAGGCGGCCACGATTGAGCGGTGCGTCAAACGGGCGCGCGAGGAATACGAGCGCGATCCGGCCGGCTTTGCCACCGATTTTACGCGGCAGGACGCAGTCATTCTCAACATATTGCGCGCCTGCGAAGCGGCGCTGGACATGGGCCAGCCCCTGATTCGTCGAGAAAAATTAGGTGTGCCTCAAAGTGCGCGCGATGTGTTTGCGTTATTGGCGCAAGGCGGCTGGATTGAAGCGGCTCTGGCCGGTAGGCTCAAACGCATGGTGGGCTTTCGCAATATCGCGGTGCATGGCTACCAGGGCCTGCAATTGCCGATCACCATTGCCATTCTCAAAACGCATCTCGATGAGTTTCTGCAATATAGCCAAGCCTTGCTGCGGCGGGACGCGACGCGTCAGGTTTAGTAGCAAGATTTGATCTGGCATGGGTTGTCAGATTCAAGTTATTGCTTTCGGCGCTGAACGGAGCCCCAATCTTCCGCAAATCAGGCGCTTAACGATTAAGCTTACTTGCTGCTCTTGCGCGTAGCGCCTCGCTATTTGATTTCATCGCTTGCCGTGGGTGCGGATCTCACCAAAATCTGTGCCGAAGAGCTGGTTAGGATGCAACAACCGAATTTGCCGAAGTGGAGGTCTTTGAAGCTGAGCGCGCCCGTCGCTCTCGTTGGTCGTGTCTCTATAAATATTTCCGCTTCAGGTACGCGAGAAAGGGTCCCGACGACAAGTCTTGGCCGGCCACACGCCGGATCAGCTCCTGCGGGAAAAGACTTGAGCCGTGCTGATAGATGTTTTCCTTCAGCCACGAATGCAGCGTGCTGAAATTTCCGTGCGTCATCGCCTCTGGAATTTCCGGGTGGGCCTTAAGCGCAGCGTCATAGCACTGCGCGCTAAAGAGATTTCCAATTGTATATCCCTGGAACATTCCGCCGACGCTTCCGTAATACCAATGGACATCCTGAAGGCAGCCCTGGGTGTCGGACGGCGGTCGCATGCCGAGGTCGGACTCGTACCGGTCGTTCCACGTGCCGGGCAAATCCCTCACCTCAAGTGAGCCATCCAGAAGCTGCGATTCGATGTCGAAGCGAATCATGACATGCAGATTGTAGGTCACTTCATCAGCCTCGGTTCGAATCAACGAAGGTTCTACATGGTTTATGCCACGACAGAATTCATCCAGCGAAACGTCCCGAAGAGTATCGGAAAAATGGGCCTGCAGGTGGGGATAAAAATATGTCCAAAATTCGCGCGACCGGCCCACCAGGTTTTCCCACAGTCGGCTTTGGCTCTCGTGAATTCCGGCGGAAGTGCCGTGAGCCAGAATGGTTCCGTCCAGGCTTGGTGAAAGCCCCAGTTCGTAAAAGGCATGACCGGACTCATGGATGGTGCTGAAAATCCCGTCACAGGGATTCGTCTCATTGACCCGGGTCGTGATGCGGACGTCCCCGGCTCCAAGCTTTGTCATGAACGGGTGATGGGTGAGATCCTGGCGCCCACGATTGAAGTCATAGCCGATGCTCTTGGCCAGCCAATTCAAAAACTCCAGTTGCCGGGACTTGGGATAGACCCGTGACAAAAAATCGGTCCGCGGCCTGGCGCGAGACGACAGCTCTCGGACCAATGGCACGAGATCCCGTCGAAGGTCGGCAAAAATTGTCTTGAGATCCGCGGTAGTCATGCCGGGGTCAGCGTCTTCGATGTGCGGGTCCATGGGATGATCCCATGCGGTTTCACCCGAGTTGAAAAAATCAGAGATGGCCCGTGAGTACGCGACGGTCTTTTCCAGAAAAGGCGCCACGGCAGGAAAGTCATTCGATTTCCGTGCGCGGACCCAAACGTCGTAAGTCTCGGTCATGTGTTGAAGAAATTCAGCCTTGAAAGCGGAAGGGATTTTCGACGCCCGGACAAATTCGCGACAGGCCAGGCGCAGGAACGCGCGATCGTGTGCGGATAACGTTGCAGCCGGCAATCCCGATGCAGTCTCCAGAAGCGCGGCCACAGCCGGGTCGATCAGTTTTTCGTGGGCCGCCTTTTCGACCGTAGCGATCATGCGTCCACGTGACGCTGTTCCGTCCTGAGGCATGTGAGTGGACATATCCCAATGGAGCACAGAGCCTGCCCGCCGCAGGTCATCGATTTCGGCAAACCGGGCCTTCAGAGACTGGAGGGCTGGATGCATGGGGGCAGTGTCCTCTCTGAGGTGAGCGGCATATAGGAAAAATAAAAGCTTTTATTCATGGGAAAATGAAAGTACAAGAAAGCGGATGGAGTGTCAAAGACATTAACAAGAGATCAAAAATCCAAATAATTTGGTTCGGTCGGCAACAAAAATTGCGGGATTCAGCTCATTTTTCGCCTTTAAGACGAAAGGCGCCCAAGAGGAAAGTTCAGCTCAATCATAATGGGAGGGCGGCATCTATGAGTTTGCCGATACTTGATGACTTTGAATATCCGCTATACTCATTGCCATTAAAAGGCAACAGAATGGCGAAAAATGGACAAGAATAGCCAGTGAGTTTGCTTTTGCTTGGCTTATTGCATCTGATGGATGAATATGCTGAACTGAATGCAATGAATAGCATCATTAAAATTTATAACTGTATTGACGATGCCGCATAACAAAACAGTTCCGCAGGTCAAAGGCGATTTTCTGCTGGCAATTTAAGCCCGATGATTGCAAACCCGTAGTCACCCTGCGACCCAGAGGTGGAATTCCAGTACGGATAAAGCGGCGATAAAATCAATCTTCTGCTCTCCCACTCTGTTATCTACAAAATTTGTTGAGAAGATTGTCTTGCCACCGGCTATTGAAGCACGCGCGGATGACTGCCGCTCTTCAACGCTTGAATGGCCTCTTTCTCATTTCTTACAATAATATTAGCCGGGCAGAAGAAATATCTGGAAAGCGCCCGTTGCGCATAGTGCTGGGATATATCATCGAGTTCCTCCCATTTCGATCCCCGCGCCCGTGCCCAGGTCTTGTCGTCACGGCCAATGGCGTAGAGCCTTTTTTCGGTGATCTGAAATTTCAAAATTAATAATTCCGCTCTCACATTCTCCCTCACGCC
>DATJHX010000102.1:0-18781 GCA_035493655.1 Nitrosospira sp. | reverse complement strand
GGACTGTTTACTACGGCATTGAGATGAGATACCTGTCCCCAGGCGCGCGCGACCCGCTCGTTGGCATCCTCCATGGGTTGCACGAAATTCTCCCAGGAGGGTGCCGAAGCGTCGTTCCGTACGCGGGCAAGGACTTCGCGGCTATCGGCCAGGAGTTCGCTTATTGCTGGGGTAATGTGTTCGGTTCGAATGTCCGCAAAATGCGGCAGTCCGGAAAAATCAAGTAAAGGGTTCATGAGATACAGGTATTATCAGGTTAAAAGATGTGAAGGGAAGGCTGTGAACGGCGGCTAGCCGCGGCTTGTTGATCCCTTATGCGCCACTGCTGAGCGTGGGCCCGAGCGGGAGCCTCACTCTATCGTAGGCCTCCAAGGTTCTAACCAGTTTCGTATACAACCTCGCCGTTGACCAAGGTATATTTTACCCTGCCCCGCAGTTCCATGCCTAAAAACGGAGTATTCTTGCCCTGGCTTTTAAGCGCTGCCATTTCCACTTTCCAGTATTCGTCAGGGTCAAAGACGCATAAATCGGCGATAGCGCCGGGAGACAAATGACCGGCATCAATACCTAGTATACGTGCAGGCTCCACCGTGATTCTGGCTAACGCGGCCGCCAACGGGAGTCGCACTTCCTCCGCCCACTTCAAAGTAAGGGGCAGCAGCAGCTCCAGGCCGGTGGCGCCTGCTTCTGCCTCTTCAAAGGGCAGCAGCTTGGCATCCTCGTCCACCGGCGCGTGGTCAGAACATATCGCGTCTATCGTGCCATCCAGCAAACCGCGCCGCAGCGCGTCGCGATCGCTCAATCCGCGCAGTGGCGGGACCAGATGGCAATTGCTGTCGAAAAAGCCAATATCCATTTCTGAAAGATGTATATGGTTGGCGGCCACGTCGCAGGTAACCGGCAAGCCCTGCCGTTTCGCCGCCTGAACCATCGCCGCGCCTTCCGCGCTGGAAATACGGCAAAAGTGTATTTTGGCCCCGGTCTCCCGGGCCATTAAAATAATATTCGACAACGCAAGTGTTTCAGCGCATACGGGAATTGCAGGCAGGCCCAATCGGGTCGCCACTTCGCCGTCATGCGCCACGCCGCTGTCCGCAAGATTCACATCCTGCGGGCGTAGCCATATTCCAAAGCCGAAAGTGGAAGCATATTGCATGGCGTGCATCAGCACGCGCGTGTTGGGCAGCGGCATATCCGACTGGCCAAACGCTATGCAGCCCGCGTCACGTAGCTCAGCCATTTCTGTCAGGGATTCGCCTTTCAAACCTCGGGTAAGCGCGCCGATCGGGTAGACATGAGCCTGATTCAGGCTTTTTGCGCGATGCTTGAGCATTTCCACCAGGCCTGGCTCGTCCAGTACCGGGTCCGTATCGGGAGAGCATGCCAAACTGGTGACGCCACCTGATACCGCTGCGGCCATTTCGGATTCGAGCGTGGCTTTGTATTCGAGGCCCGGCTCGCGCAGGCGCGCCGACAAGTCCACCAGGCCTGGACATACCACCAAGCCCTCCGCGTTTATCTTACGGTAGGGGTGAAATCCCGGCGGCGTTGTGCCTATGGCGGTGATCGTTCCGCCGCTGACGAATACGTTCGTCACAGCGTCGACCCCGCTTTTGGGATCTACTACACGGCCATTTTCAATCAGAATTTCCATGAGATTCAGTGTCCGGCCAGGATCGCCATGACTGCCATCCGCACCGCAATACCGAACGTTACCTGCGGCAGGATTACCGACTGTTTACCATCGGCCACTGCAGAATCGATTTCAACTCCGCGATTCATGGGACCGGGATGTAAAACAATGGCGTCGGGCTTCGCCAAGGCCAGTTTTTCCTGGGTGAGGCCATAGTACTTGAAATATTCCTCCTTGCTCGGAAGCCGGGCGCTGACCATTCGTTCATTCTGCAACCGCAGCATGAGGAGCACATCCACATCCTTCAGCCCTTCTGCCATCTGATGAAACACGTGCACGCCGAGGCGTTCAACCTTTGAGGGCAATAGGGTTTTCGGCCCGATGACCCGCACTTCCGGCACACCAAGCGTTGTCAATGCATGAATCTGCGAGCGCGCAACGCGGGAATGCAGGATATCGCCGACTATGGCCACGCGTAGACTGCGGAAATCGCGCTTGTAATGGCGAATGGTAAATACATCCAGCAGACCCTGGGTAGGGTGGGCGTGCCGGCCATCCCCGGCATTAATCACGTGGATCTCGGGTTTTACATGGCGTGCGATCAGGTGAGCCGCGCCGCTTTGCGAATGCCGCACGACAAACATGTCGGCATGCATGGCAGAGAGATTGTTCACTGTGTCCAGCAGCGTCTCACCTTTGGATTGCGAAGAAGCCGCTATGTTGAGATTGACCACGTCCGCCGACAACCGCTTTGCCGCGATCTCAAAGGTCGTGCGCGTACGTGTGCTCGGCTCGAAAAATAAATTGAATACCGATTTACCTCTCAGGATGGGGACTTTTTTAACATCACGTTCGGTAACCCCAACAAAAGATTCGGCGGTATCGAGTATATTCAGCAGGATGGGAGCGGGGAGCCCCTCGGTGGTGAGAAGATGTTGCAGTTGTCCGCTCTTGTTCAGTTGCGGATTGTTAGTCATTGTCCCGAAGGGCTTTATCATAAAGGCGCAGGCTCAATTTATCGGTTGAGCTTTTTTCCAGCGCCAGCATTTTATCGGCTGGTAGAGCCAGCACGGCGCCAACATACTGAGGCGCGATGGGAAGCTCCCTGCCACCTCGATCTATCAGTGTGGCGAGCCGGATACTGCCGGGCCGTCCGTAATCGAACAATTCATTGATTGCGGCACGAATGGTGCGACCGGTGTAGAGCACGTCGTCGACCAAAATGATGTCGCTCCCCTCCACCTCGAATTGAATATCCGAAGGCCTGACCTGCGCATGCAGGCCGATCTTGTCAAAATCGTCTCGGTAAAACGAAATATCGAGAGTGCCCAGGGGAAGCGGAAGCTTCAAATCGCGTTGCAGGCGCTCAGCCAGCCAAGCTCCGCCAGTATGAATACCAACCATGGCGGTATCCGTCGAAATCTCGCGCCGTATCCTTTCGGTCAAATCAGCAAGCAATCTCTCTGCGTCAGGCAGTAGCATCGTCTCTGTCGAAGTAAGTTTGTAAAATCAATTGCGCCGCCACTTGGTCGAGCACAGGCTTTTGTTTTTTACCTTTTATACCTGCTTCGCGCAATGCCGTACTGGCATCGATCGAGGTATGACGTTCATCCACCAGAACAGTCTTGATACCGAAACGTCCTTTCAGGCGCCTGGCAAAACGCCTGCTCCGTCTTGTCAGTTCATGCTCAATGCCATCAGCGTGCAAGGGCAGGCCTACAACCAGCAGGACAGGCTGCCATTCGCGGATCAACCGGAAAATACTTTCGAACTGTTCGATCCTGCTGGCACTGCTTATGGTGGCAAGAGGATGCGCCAAACCCAGGCCCAGATTGCCAACTGCAACACCAATGCGCTTCTGGCCAAAATCGAACGCTAACACGGTCCCCTCGGTTTTGCTCTCCAAATCGCCGGCATCACCAGCGGGTGAGCCGCTCCCCCATGATTGTGGCGCTTGATCTTGCATGATTAAAATGAACATTCCGGTTCCAATGAGCCATGAAGGCCAAGTCATGGATCACCGTCAGCTCTCAGGAGTGTCCCACTTCATCCGAAAGGGAAGAGAAATCAATGCCGAGCAGATGCATTGCTGCAGTTAGCCGCTCCTCTGATGGCAGCTCAAAGATAATATCGGAAGATGCCGGAACGGTGAGCCAGGCATTTTGCAACAGCTCATGCTCTATCTGGCCGGGGGCCCATCCTGAATAACCTAGCGCGACCAGTAACTGTTTCGGACTTCCTCCATTTGCTATGGCTTCCAAAATATCCAGCGATGTCGTAAGCCCCATGCCCTGATTCACCACCATGGTTGATTGCCATTCCCCTACAGGCCGGTGCAATACAAAGCCGCGATCCAACTGGATTGGCCCCCCGAACATAATGGGATGACTTCCCAAAGCCTGATCATCGGAAGTAATATTGAGCTGGTCGAACAATTCCTTAAGCGTGAGATCGATAGGTCGGTTGACTACCAGCCCCAACGCGCCTTGCTCGCTATGTTCGCAGATATAGGTCAGAGTCTTCGAAAAGAACGAATCCGCCATGGCTGGCATGGCAATAAGGAAATGATCGGTCAAGTCGACGGTTTGCATGAATGGGCTGAATGATAATGCTATGAATACGGCGGCGCTCTCATCAAATCCCCCATATCCTGCAGTAAGGGAGGGACTTTAATCAGTCGCTTCAGGCCTTTTTGCTATCATTGTAGAACGAATCGGTTTCCGATTGGATGTTTTTGGCTTGGAACCGCATGAATGGCTGAGCGTTCCGTATCCTCCAGTCCTGTTAGTATGAAATCACTGAACTGGCACGCCGCCATCGCTGCCGGGATGGTTGCGGGTATAGTTGCCACCGGAGTACAAATTGCCCTTTGGTGGCTCTTTCTGGATGATGCCTTGCCGTGGAATCTCTATAGAGATGCCCGCCTGACCGCAGCAATGCTTATGGGGCCGGAAGTTTTACCTCCGCCGTCCACCCTCGACTGGACAGTCATGGCGGTCGCCACATCTATCCACTTCATGCTCTCCATAGCATACAGCCTTGTTCTAGCCTGTCTGATCTCCCGCCTGGGCATGATGCTTTCCCTGTCCATGGGTTTAATCTATGGGTTAGGTATCTATGTGGTGAACATGTACGGAGTAACCTTTATTTTTCCCTGGTTCTCAGAGGTTCGAGACTGGATTACGATTGTTACTCACGCCGTGTTTGGGCTTTCATTGGCCGGAACATACAAAATGCTGGCTCGGTGAACCTCTGGCTCGGCAGACGTTGAGGAATTTTGACGAGTATTCTGAATAATTTAGATGAGCCTGAACTAGCTCCAATCGTCCAAGCAACGTCTCCCAAAGCAGTGTTTCCGGCATGGTCTGGGAGCAGTCATGGAGACAAAAAAGAGCGTGGCATGTAGAGGGTGGCAAACAGAGGGTGCAGAGGGGGCAAGCATGATGCTGCCTCTCCGGGTGCTGCCACCCATGCGGCTTAGAGGGTTACTCCCGGTCCTTCTCGGGGATTGATTCGGCTTTTCGAATCTCGTCCCGAATCTCGTCCTGTTCCTGCACAGCATTGGCCTTTGCCTCCCTGGCATATGTCTTCGTTGTATTTGCGCGGTGTTTCGACGCTTGCGTCCGGTGAGCATTACGCTTATCGGTTGTCTCCTCCACTGGAACTGGCGCGGGAGGTGGCCGCCAGGACAATGGCAGCTAAGACAGAGGCAAATTTATTCATTTTTCCTCCGATTCAAGGGCGATTATGAGTCGGCAATTGGGACCGGACCGACCAAGATCGGATTCCTGACTTTATTAGCTGACCTGGAGAATTGACTTGGCCGGTTCTGACTTGGCCTGGTTTCCCAATATTTACTGGTTTACTGCTTTAATGCGGGTAAGCTCCGATTGTTACCCGATTTTTCCCGATTCCACTCTTTTTAAAAGGAAAGCCGGGTAAGGCGTGAAGTTTAATTGGAAATTAAATATCTTGCGTACACCCGCCTTGCTGATCGAGCGCAGGCTTGCTCACGCTCATTTGGCATAGCGCAAAAGGTTGGAAACAAGCGTATGAAACTTTTTTTTGGGGTTCGGTTCCTGATCCGGACTCTGATCCGCTGAGATACATTTTTCGTCAGTTACCTCGGTGCGGCAAAATTGGTAATAATTATCCCAATCCTTGTTGTAAGCCTTGATATCTTCCTGCGGCACATCCGGCCTGAAGTTTTCGATAATCTCCTGCATTACCGGTAACCTTGCGCGAAGGTATGTGTCTATGTTTCGCGGCCAATTGGTCGGTTTGGGGTATAGCCCGGAAAGGGTGGAAAGGACAGCCGAACGGAATTCATCCACAGCCTCTGCATGCCGCTTGCGACGGATAAGCTCATATATCCCAACGAACACGATCCCAACGGCAAGCAAAACGAGAGGCCACATCGGTACCTTGTTGAAATACTGTGCTATCTGATCGGTATATTCATTCATATTCTTCCCATCTTGTTAGGGCCTGTTAACACTTGTTTCGCGCCCGCGTTGCCAATCACCAAAGGATTATAAGCTCTGGAGGGTAACCGTCAATTAACTAGGCGAATATCCATGGCGATAACATGTGTCCTCACACAAAGTCAGGCCTTATTGCAGGCGGCGGGTCGGTGTTGAGGCAATACGGTCCCTGCGGTCAGGCCGGGGACGCCGACCGCGCCATCTGCATCATCGTTGCAGATCCATTTTACGCCATCGGTCGTAGCGATCACCAGCGTCCTGCCAGCGCCATCTTTCAGGAGTCCCGAGCTTACCCCGTTGTTCTTAAACGTTGCCGTCACCTGAAATCCATTAGCGAGAGTTTTGGGAGTCAGGCTGCCGACGTACTTTCCCGTACGCATACCCACAAGGCTGTCAAACTCTGCCTCGGTTGGCCATCTCCTGTTTTCGGCGTAAAACGCGGTGACGGGACCTTTTACATTGTCCAACAGGTTAACCGCCTCGGTTACTTCTTCCTTTGCCAAGGAGTCCTGGTAGGCCTGATATGCGGCAGGAATCGCTATTGTCGCCAGAATCCCGATAACAGCGAATATCATCATCGTTTCGATCAGGGTTAAACCTTTTTGATACTGCTTCATCCCGACAAGACTCCTCTGATAAACAAGCAAGCAGCCAGACATTCATTTGATAAGCAAGACAGGTAATGTCGAAAATTGCATCACCTTACTGGCCACCGAACCCAGAAATAAACCCTTGACCAGGCCCAGTCCACGCGGCCCCACGACAATCTGATCACAATTCGTTTCCTGCGCATAACGCAGAATCATTTCCGCTGGATCTCCGACGGTGATATGTATATGACAGTCCACATTCGCCCCGGCTAGCAGCTCCCGCGCGGCCTGCAGATCCTTCATGCCTTCTTCGCGGTGATAGTGATCGATGCTTTTCCTGTCAATGAAAAGCGGCACGTTTCCTCGCTGTGGAAGTTGCACGTTCAACAAGTGAATTTCCGGCATTTCCTTATACCAGTCGATAAGCCTGATAAACCCGCTAACCGCTTTATTGGAAGCATGAGAGCCGTCCACAGCCAACAAGAATTTTCGCATCGTCTTCTTCCTCGCTCCTCGTATTGGGGGAGATCCGCCGGGAGATCTATCTATAGAGGCTTGTTCGCGTCGTCCGCCAGATCGATAACTCGTGCGGTTTTTGCGTGTGCCCGCGTAGCCTGCCACTTTCCCATTATCACCACCAGCAGCGCGCTGCAAAGCGGCACGAGCCAATGCAAAAAAGGCGCGTTGACATTTACCCATTCCCTGCTCTGGGCGTCGGTTGTGCTCATCCCTCCCGCGATCCAGCCGAGCAGGCCGGCGCCGATGACAACGATAACGGGAAAACGATCCATGAGTTTCATTATCACTTTACTACCCCATACGATAATCGGCACGCTTACCAACAAGCCGAACACAACCAACCCCAGACTATCCCTGGCGGCGCCGGCTATGGCAACGACGTTATCCAGGCTCATCATGGCGTCGGCGATGACAATAGTTTTTATCGTTCCGAGCAGTGTGGTGCTGGCATTGATCGTGTGTTCGCTGCTTTCCGGTTCAGGCTGAAGCAACTTGATACCGATCCACAACAGCAGTAACCCGGCTATGATTTTCAGGAAGGGGATCGCCAACAGCGTGAGGGCAAAAAAGATCAGTATGACCCGCAGTCCGATCGCACCGAATACTCCCCAAAAAATTCCTATATTCCGCTGCCTCTCGGGCAGCCGCCTGCAGGCGAGCGCTATAACAATGGCGTTATCGCCCCCCAGTACGATGTCGATAGCGATGATTTGGAGCACAGCGATCCAGAATTCCGGGCTGGCAATATCCAT
Organism: Nitrosospira sp.; assembly: GCA_035493655.1. GTDB lineage: Bacteria > Pseudomonadota > Gammaproteobacteria > Burkholderiales > Nitrosomonadaceae > Nitrosospira. The sequence goes on along the minus strand of DATJHX010000102.1, from coordinate 10,803 downwards.
AGGCTATTTTCTGAAATGGTGCGTAATTCCACGGTGTGTTTCCGTGGAATATGGAAATTCAACCGGAAGTGCGTCAGCTGATGGATTCGGGATTATAACAGTGCCGCTCAGTTCTTTGGTTCTGCTCCGATGAACTGGAGAATCTGCGGCATGCGCCGCATCGTATCCTGATAACCCAGCTCGATTAACGCGCGGCAGAAAGATTCTTCAAACAATACGTAGCTTAAAAGCGCGGAGCCATCGCGCCGCATTGCTCCAAGACTTCGATAGAAGAGACTTATCGTGCGAGGCAAGGTATGGGCGTGTTGTTCCGCAATCTTGTTGATTTCCACGCTTGGGGAAATGATCATCGACTCCACCTGGCGTAAAGGCATATCGCTATTCTTGAGCATGTCATCCGGAATCATTCGAATGGTATTGTTGATCCGCTGGAGGCGCTCCAGGTCCACATAGAGATTGTCGAGAAAAATGCTGCCCATGACATGGCCGCCTATCTGCGCCACCGTCGGGTAGCTATCCACCTTGACTCGCTCAGGCAGCGTATCAGCGTTTTTTCGCACGCCGATTACCAGGACCCGTTCCGCACCCAAGTGTAGCGCCGGGCTGATGGGTGCGAGCTGTCGCATGGAACCATCACCAAAATATTCGCGGTTGAGCCTTATTGCCGGAAAGAGCAAGGGAATAGCGGAGGACGCCATCAAGTGCTGAATGCTGATACGCGACGGTATGCCGATACGCCGCTCGCGCTTCCACGGAACAATGTTTTCGTTGCCCTGATAGAACGTAACTGATTGGCTGGAGGTATAACCCCAGGCAGTAATACCGAGTGCATAAAGCGCGCCAGACTTGATGCTTCTTTGGATGCCCTGGAGAGGCAGGTTTCTTTCCAGGGTTTGAGCAAGCGGAGAGCTATCGAGAAGGGACACAGCGTTGTGTTTGCTCAGCCTGCCGAACACCAATGCAGCCAGCCAGCGTGCGGCGTTGCCATATACCCCGATCGGGTCAGAGCGGTACGCCTGATTGACGTGGGCGTTCTCCCAGACCGACGACAACTGTCGTACGCCTTTATGAAAATTCCGCGCCGATAGCGCGAGGCTGGCCGCATTGAACGCTCCCGCAGAGGTGCCGCAGATCACGGGAAAAGGATTGTGGGATTTTTTCGGCAGCATCGTGGAGATGGCTTGCAGCACACCCACCTGATAGGCGGCGCGTGCGCCGCCGCCGGTCAATACCAGACCCACCCTGGGTGGAGGCACAGCGTTTATCAGACTCATTCAACAGCGGTCCCGGCCCGCTCTTTTTGTCCTTTTATCCTTTGGGAGACCTGTCATATCCTCCGGTCTTACCCAGGTATCGAATTGCTCTGCTGTGACATGCCCTGATGCGATAGCCGCTTCCTTTAGGGTTGTATTTTCATGATGCGCTGTCTTCGCGATTGCCGCAGCCTTATCATATCCGATATGGGGTGTAAGGGCTGTGACCAGCATCAACGAATTCCTCATCAGCTCATCAATACGTTCAGTATTCGGTGTAATACCTGTGGCGCAATTGTCGTTGAAGCTCATCATTCCGTCAGCAAGCAGGCGCACGCTTTGCAGGAAATTGTGAATGACAAGGGGCCGCATTACATTGAGCTCGAAGTTTCCCATGGCGCCCCCCATGTTGATGGCAACGTCGTTGCCCATCACCTGGCAACACAACATGATCATGGCTTCTGATTGCGTTGGATTGACTTTCCCCGGCATGATCGAGCTGCCCGGCTCATTTTCCGGAATTTTCAATTCTCCGATTCCACAGCGGGGACCGGACGCGAGCCATCGAATGTCGTTGGCAATTTTGATCAGGGATGCAGCCAGGGTCTTCAGTGCGCCATGAGCATGAACCAGGGCATCAGCGGAGGCAAGCGCTTCGAATTTGTTGAGTGCGGTGACGAATGGAAGATCTGTCAATCTCGCCAGTTCAGCCGCCACCTTCACGGCAAATTGAGGATGCGTATTCAGGCCTGTGCCTACAGCAGTGCCGCCGAGGGCCAGCTCGCACAGGTGCGCAAGCGAAGCATCCACATGCTCGAGGCCATGATCCAACTGTGAAATATAACCGGAGAATTCCTGCCCCAGTGTCAGAGGGGTTGCATCCTGCAAATGAGTACGGCCAATTTTTACAATGCCGGCGAATTCCTCTGCCTTGCCTGCGAGCGTATGCCGCAGCGCGAGGATCGAAGGGCGTAATTGATGGCAGATCGCGCGAACCGCTGCGACGTGCATCGCTGACGGAAATACGTCGTTGGAGGATTGACCCTTGTTTACATCATCATTTGGATGAATTCTGCAAGCGGTGCCTCGTCCGCCGCCAAGCAGTTCCGAAGCCCGGTTGGCCAGCACCTCATTCATGTTCATGTTCGTCTGGGTCCCCGAACCTGTTTGCCAAACAACCAGAGGAAATTCAGCATCGTGGCGGCCAGAAATGACCTCATTGGCCGCTTCGATGATGGCAGCCGCGATGTGTGCATCGAGCAGACCCAGGTCACGGTTTACGCTTGCCGCTGCACGCTTGATCAATGCAAGCGCATGGATCAGTGCGGCTGGCATGCGTTCGCCAGAGATTTTGAAATTCTGGATGGAGCGTTGCGTCTGTGCCCCCCATAACGCACGGACAGGCACTTGCACCAGGCCCATGGTGTCCCGTTCTTCGCGGTAAGTCATCGAGATCGTCAGCTAATATGGAAAGGGGGCTGGTGTGGAAATATTGGGGAAAGTATACAAGAGAAAGGAGGCTTCACATTGGCAGCAGCGCGGATTCGGCCAGGGCGGGGTTTACGGCGTGTATTGCCAGACGGATATTTCCGCTTGGCGCGGCTATACCCCCGCTGGTTGTATTAACGTTGTCCTTGAACAAGCATCCTGTTATTGCAATTTTGCAAGCCGAACGGCTAGCTGGCTCGCATAGCCGATGCTTTGTCTGATGGCGTAATTGAGCGAACCGCTGGCACGGCGCATTCTTCAACCGATGCGATGAATAGTTATCTTCCAGGAGTACTAGTAACGAAGAGCAGCGGATAATGGTTAATGGTGCGGGATTACGATTGCTGATCAGTTTTCAAGACGAAAGGATTCTTCACCGGGCTGCCCCGTTTCGCGATCAATCCAGTCCGAGATCCCGATTTCCTCCTCGGCCTGCTCCAGTGTTTCTCCGGGCTCATAATCTGATTCAGCGTTATATTCCATATCCTGGATAGCTTCAAGCAAAGTGGCAAAGGGCCCAAACACCTTATCGCTCTCTTTTTCGTGCCAATAAAAACCGTCTGGACGCTCAACAATGCTGGTATTGTCGTAATCACGAGATGTTTGTGGAATCGTACGAGCCATGGTTTCCTCCACTGCGATTTTACAGGTTGAGCTTTAATGTTAATCTCGTCAGTAAAATTTTTCCAGCCAATTTTCGATCTATCGCTTTGCAACCGCGTATTCCATACGAAAATTATGGGCAATAATTCTCTCGTAAGGGGGAGTGTCTGGAGATTCCACAGCCCTACTCAAGGGTTGTTATGAAGGCTGGGAGGTTGCTGGGTTTGTGGGGGTTGCTGCACAGGGCTCGCTCTTTTCCTCTTGACGAACCGCCACAGCCACAGGAAGTAGCCGGAAAAAGCATAGACGAAAAAAAGACAGAATAGTACGACAGGTGGATGGCTCGGAATTAGCACAAAAAAGAACAATGCCAGCAGCAAAACGGTAATAAAAGGCACACTCTTGCGCAGATTGATTTCCTTGCCGCTGTAATAGGGCAAATTGCTGACCATCGTTAGCCCGGCGAATAGCGTGACGCACCAGGCGAGCCATCGGATGTCATGTCCATTTATCTCGAAGTCGTGCATGATCCAGACAAGCCCCGCAACCAACGCGGCAGCGGCGGGACTGGGCAGCCCCTGGAAGAAACGCTTGTCCACCTTCTCTATGTTCGTATTGAAACGGGCCAGGCGCAGCGCGGCACAAACGCAATAAATAAACGCTGCAATCCAGCCAAGCTTGCCCATGCCCTTCAAGGCCCACTCATACATGACCAGTGCCGGAGCGGCACCAAACGAGACCATGTCCGACAGGCTATCGTATTCCGCCCCAAATTCACTCTGGGTATGAGTCAGCCTTGCCACCCGTCCATCCAGTCCATCCAATACCATCGCAATAAAAATGGAAACTGCGGAGTGTTCAAAACGCCCGTTCATCGCTTGCACAATGGCGTAAAATCCGGCGAACAGGGCGGCAGTGGTGAACAGGTTGGGGAGCAGATAAATTCCCCGGCGGCGCAGCTTGGATTTGGCTACCAGGCGAGGATGGGGATCATGCATCATTGGGGCGATCAATAATGAGATCGATGCATGTTAAACCTAAATCCAGCAGTTGACCGCTCATTTTTCAGTTTATCACTACGACCAACAACGATCTTTTGCGATACCTGATTTTCACCTTATATGACTTGCTACGGAGCAAATTGCACGTTTTTGCGACACAAGACGGTGTTGCAACTCCTCCCAATGGGAGCGCCCCAAGAGCCTTGCCCTGCACCTCAAAAAACGCACACCTTCGCCCCGTTCAACTGCTGGATTTAGGTGGACGGTCTCCCGCTGATGGTAAACAGGAGAGAGTTCTTCCTTCCGAAATGGCTTAGTCTGCGGACGAGAATCCTTCGTACAACATATGCCAGTCGCCCTGTCCTAATTTCCTAATTTTTGGCTTGATCGACCAATTTGTTCTTTTTAATCCAGGGCATCATTTCGCGCAATTTGGCGCCGACCGTTTCGATCTGATGGCTCGCAGCCAGGCGACGGCTTGCTTTCAGCATGGGCGCGCCCGCGCGGTTCTCCAGAATAAACTCACGAGCGTATTCACCTATCTGAATTTCATGCAGAATCTTGCGCATTTCCGCCCGCGTGGCATCGGTAACAATGCGCGGCCCTCGGGAAATATCGCCATACTCCGCATTATTTGAGATGGAGTAGCGCATGTTGGCAATGCCGCCCTCGTAGATGAGGTCCACGATCAATTTCACTTCGTGCAGGCACTCAAAATAAGCCATTTCCGGCGCATATCCGGCTTCAACCAGGGTTTCAAAACCCGCCTGAATCAAAGCGGTAAGACCTCCGCACAGCACCACCTGTTCACCAAACAGATCGGTTTCGGTTTCCTCACGAAAATTTGTCTCGATGACGCCGCCACGGGTTCCACCATTGGCCGCTGCATATGAGAGCGCAAGCTCGCGCGCTCTGCCGGACTTGTTCTGATGCACGGCAATGAGCGAGGGCACACCGCCGCCCTGTACATAGGTTGACCGCACCAAATGGCCGGGCCCCTTGGGAGCGATCATGATGACGTCAAGGTCTTCCCTGGGTGAGACCTGGCCATAATGGATATTGAATCCGTGGGCAAACGCAAGCGTGGCGCCCTGCTTCAGGTTGGGCTCAATTTCGGACGCGTACACGGCGGCAATCTGCTCGTCGGGTAGCAGCACCATGACGACATCCGCTCCTTTAACAGCTTCCGCCACTTCCTTGACAGGGAGGCCGGCCTTTTCCGCCTTGCTCCAGGACGCTCCTTCTTTACGCAGGCCGACAGTAACTGCCACGCCGGAATCTCGCAAATTGTTGGCGTGAGCATGGCCCTGGGAGCCGTAACCCGCAATAGTGACCTTCTTGTCCTTGATGAGGGACAAATCGGCATCTTTGTCGTAATAAACGTTCATGGTTTCCTTTCTGCTCAACATAAAAAAACAGCCGTGCTGCTGGCCGGTGGCGGCATGCCTCTCACCGTGCAGTGGCTGCTATACCTTCAATATCCGTTCGCCGCGTCCAATGCCTGAAGCGCCGGTACGCACGGTTTCCAGAATTGCGCCGCGTTCTATTGCCTCGATGAATGCATCAAGCTTGGAACCGGTACCGGTAAGCTCGATGGTGTAGGATTTGTCAGTGACATCAATTATCCGCCCGCGAAAAATATCCGCCAGACGCTTTATCTCTTCCCGGTCCTTGCCGGTTGCGCGTACCTTGATCAGCATCAGTTCGCGCTCGATATGATTGCCTTCACTCAAATCGATGACTTTGACGACTTCGATCAGTTTATTCAGTTGCTTGGTGATCTGCTCGATGACGTCGTCCGAGCCGGTGGTCACCAGCGTCATGCGGGACAAAGTCGAGTCTTCAGTGGCGGCGACCGTCAGGGATTCGATGTTGTAGCCCCGCGAGGAGAACAAGCCAGCTACGCGGGACAATGCGCCCGCTTCATTTTCCATCAGCAATGAAATGATGTGCCGCATTTTCTATACCAGAATCATTTCCGAGAGGCCTTTCCCTCCGGGTACCATGGGAAAGACGTTCTCGGTCTGGTCCGTGATGAAATCCATGAATACCAGCCGGTCCTTGAGTTTAAACGCCTCCCGCAAAGCTCCTTCGACATCGCCAGGTTGTTCAATCCTCATGCCGACATGCCCATAGCTCTCCGCGAGTTTGACGAAATCGGGCAGCGCATCCATATATGATTCGGCATACCGGTTGCCATGGAAGAACTCCTGCCACTGCCGCACCATACCCATATAACGATTGTTCAGGTTGATAATCTTGATGGGCAGGTTGTATTGCCTGCACGTGGACAGTTCCTGAATGCACATCTGGATACTGGCCTCGCCCGTCACGCAGGCAACAGTCTCGCCGGGGTTGGCAAGCTGGACGCCCATTGCCGCTGGAAGCCCGAACCCCATGGTGCCCAGGCCGCCCGAATTGATCCATTGCCGCGGCCTGTCGAATTTATAGAATTGAGCTGCCCACATCTGATGCTGGCCGACGTCCGAAGTAACAAAAGCGTTGCCCTCCGTCACCTCGTACAGCTTCTCGATTACCCATTGAGGTTTGATGATCGGACTGGCCCGGTCATATTTAAGGCAATCGCGCGCGCGCCACGAGTCGATTTGGGCCCACCATGCCTCCAATGCGGCTTGATCAGGTTTCTCCTTGCGGACTTTAAGCTGTTTGATGAGTTCGCCCAGCACATCGGAAACACTGCCGACGATAGGAACATCCACTTTCACGCGCTTCGATATGGATGAGGGATCGATGTCTATGTGAATGATCTTGCGGTCTTCGTTAAAAAAATGCTTGGGATTGCCGATGACGCGATCATCAAAACGGGCACCCACCGCCACGAGCACGTCGCAGTGCTGCATTGCCATATTGGCTTCATACGTCCCATGCATTCCCAGCATTCCGACAAATTGCCGATCGGTGGCGGGATAACCGCCCAATCCCATCAGCGTATTGGTGCAGGGAAAATTTAGCAGGCGTACCAGTTCGGTCAACTGCGGCGCTGCGTCATTTAATATTACGCCCCCCCCCGTATAGATCATTGGGCGCCTGGCTTCCAGTATCAGTTGCACCGCTTTTTTGATTTGTCCAGCATGTCCCTTCGAGACAGGATTGTAGGAGCGCATCGCCACACTTTCGGGATACTCAAAAGGAGTTTTATGCTGGCTTACGTCCTTTGGAATATCCACCAGCACCGGCCCGGGCCGTCCCGTAGAGGCAATGTAGAACGCCTTTTTGATGGTAGTGGCCAACTCGGCAACGTTCTTCACGAGGAAATTATGTTTAACGCAAGGGCGGGTGATGCCGACGGTATCCACTTCCTGAAACGCATCCAGGCCAATCGCGTGAGTGGGCACTTGCCCGCTGATGACGACTAGCGGGATCGAATCCATATAAGCTGTGGCAATACCCGTTACCGCGTTGGTAACTCCCGGTCCTGAAGTTACCAGCGCGACGCCCACCTTGTTGCTGGAGCGCGCGTAGCCATCCGCTGCATGCACCGCCGCCTGCTCGTGCCGTACCAGGATATGCCTGACCCTGTCCTGCTTGAACAGTTCATCATAAATGAACAGCACCGCGCCACCGGGGTAGCCAAAGATGTGATCCACCCCTTCCTTCTGCAGGCAACGTATGGTTATTTCCGCGCCCGTTAATTCCGTCGTCATGCTTTCTTGAATCTCGATATGAGTATCGGTAAAATGCCGAATAGAAATACTGAACAGTAACGGCTGAACAATAATCGGTCAAGCAGGAATTTCCTATCCTCTTCTATTCTCTTCCTATCCCGTTTGTTTCGATCAAGCGTAATCAACCATTATAAATCGATCGCCGCAGAAACGGTTTATTTCCTTCGCGGCAAAACGGGTGCGCAAAATCACAACTGCGGCCAGATACGTATCGCCGGCATGTACGGTACAGATGGTTACCGCAAGAAGTAAGAAGTTATGGGCGTTCTCAGGAAACTTGGCGGCTCCAGTCGAACTCGCGTCTTCATGAGGCTGAGGCACAGCTAAGCAGATCAAGTCCTCGGCGGATGGCCGAAGACGGAGAGTTGCGTGTTCCGGAAGAGCGGTTCACGACCAACCGCCTGACTTGAACCGGCGAAGCATCGCTTCCGCCGGGTAGGCTCGATAGTATTCGGCTTTTTATACTTAGACTCAGCTTTTTTCCCTGGCGCCTCTTTCCTCCGGTTTCCGGTGCGGGCAGGCCGGTTTTATGCAGTCAGCGTAAAGTGACAACGAATGTTCATGTATGGCAAAGCCGCGGTCCTTCGCAATTTTGCTTTGACGCTTTTCGATCTCGGCGTCGTAGAATTCTTCCACGCGGCCGCACTGCAGGCACACCAGATGGTCATGATGGGCATCGCTGGCAAGCTCGAATACTGCCTTGCCACTCTCAAAATGGTGGCGTTCGAGCAAGCCTGCCTGCTCAAATTGCGTTAATACCCGATAAACGGTGGCGAGCCCAATGTCCTCGCCTTCGCTGATCAAGGTTCTGTAAACATCTTCGGCCGACAGGTGACGCACGGAACTGCTCTCGAACAGGCTAAGTATCCTCAGCCGCGGCAAAGTAGCCTTCAAACCCGTGGTTTTGAGATTGTTTGGGGTACTCATGGCGATATCCATCCGGTAGGTTATTTGCTGTATCATATAACGTTGGGTTTGCTTTGGAAACATACGCTCCGGGATGCGCGCGCGAATACTTACGCTGATTGCTTTGCTGCTGCTCGCCGGATGTTCTTCTGTTCCATCTTTCCCATATAAAATCGAAGTTCAGCAGGGTAACGTCATTACCCAGGAAATGGTGGACAAGCTAAAGCCTGGCATGACGCGGGCGCAGGTACGTTTTGCGCTGGGCTCGCCCATGATCAGCGATGCATTTCACGAGAATCGCTGGGATTACATTTATCGCCTTGAACAGGCGGGGAAGCTGGTCGAGCAACGCAACCTGACAGTCTTCTTCGAGGACGACAAGCTGGTGCGCATCGGTGGAAGCTTTTCGATGGCTGCCTTTAATCGGCCTACAATGCAGCATATTGAACCATCGAGACAGGCAGGAGCGCTGCCCTCGGAGCCTGTCGAGCCCGGGTCAGCGGCTCCCCTTCCCACTGAGGGAAGTCCTGCTGTGGTTGCCGGCACTGCCCCGGCTGCGGCCTCCAGCAATATTTCGGCTTCCAGCAATGCTTCGGGCAGTGCTTCAGGTCCACCTCCACGCAAAAGGTCGAGTCCCAGGGAGGTCCCATCGCCAGCAACGGACCTGGGCGATGAAGAGGCGGATCAACCAAAAGAATAACAGTCAGCCCTATCAGCGAGATAGCATCGCAGTTATTTTCACAAAGCTGGAACAATATCAATGACAGTATCGAATATCGCAATCGCCGGAAGCTCCGGGCGCATGGGGCGCGCCCTGCTCGAAGCCGTTGCGGCGGCGCGCGACATGCGGTTGACCGCTGCTTTGGAGCGCGCCGGCAGCCCCTACCTTCAAAAGGATGCCGGTGAGCTGATCGGCGCTCCATGTGGCGTTCATATTACCGAGGATGTTGCTTCCGCGCTTTCCGCGAGCGATGTGTTGATCGATTTTACCCGTCCGGAAGGGACGCTGGCACACCTTGCTGTCTGCCGCGCCGAAGGTGTGAAAATGGTCATTGGCACCACGGGGTTTTCCGCGGAACAAAAAGAAGAGCTCACGGCGGCGTCTCACGACATTCCAATGGTATTGGCTCCCAATATGAGTGTGGGGATAAACGTGACTTTCAAGCTGCTCGAGCTGGCTGCCACGGTCCTCCGCGAGGGATACGATATTGAAATCGTCGAGGCACATCATCGTCATAAAATCGATGCGCCTTCCGGCACGGCGCTGCGCATGGGCGAAATAATCGCCCAGGCGCTTGGCAGAAACCTCTCCGAGGTTGCGGTTTACGGACGTGAAGGCAATACGGGCGAACGGGCGGCTGCCACCATTGGATTTGCCACGGTGCGTGGCGGCGATATCGTGGGTGACCATACTGTGATTTTTGCAGGGACGGGCGAGCGCATCGAAATTTCCCACAAGGCGAGCAGCCGCGCCACCTTTGCCGAAGGTGCACTGCGCGCCGCCCGTTTTCTCGCCGGCAAGCAGAGGGGAATGTTCGATATGCAGGATGTGCTGGGTTTACGGGAATCACCCATGCAAAGAAATATCCCGAACAACACTCCTTGAATTGCATTGCCGGAGTCCCGGCTTGCCTAGCCCATATGCCATGCGCTTGAATCAGCCTTCTGACCTAATCCCGGCTGACCAGAATGCCTCTGCCCTTCAACTCTTCAGTGATGCGCGGCGAGCCATATGCCGCTTTGAGTCGGCAGGAACCGAGCGGATCAGCGCCAGCAATTGATCGTTAGACAGCCACTGGGCCGGCCCAACACATGCTTTCCAATCCGCTGAGCTATAGTCGAAAGTGGTGTATGGCCTGAAGTGGG
>DATJHX010000101.1:0-12129 GCA_035493655.1 Nitrosospira sp. | reverse complement strand
AGAATGATCGGGAGAATGATGGCCTCGTGAATTGACAGAAATTGCTAAGGAACCGCTGAACAAATCTCCGCTGGCGCGACGGCGGCTTTGCGGGATGGGATGCGCGAAAGGCGACGACGTGAATGGTGCGACCGCGCAGGGCGGAGCAGTGTCTTCCACAGGAAGATGCGACCCTGAAGCGGAATGCAGGCGCCCCCAACAATGCGGTCGCGGCATCCCCGCCGCTGCCCGATCCCTGCTCCGCAGGGCCCCTCGGGCCACGCTCTGGGGCGCCATGGCGTTGCGCTTCTTGGCATCGTAGTCCCACTACGACCAGCGTCGCGCGCCTTATGATCATCCCGATTTTAACAGCAACGCGCTAAGCGAGGATTTGTTCAGCGGTTCCCTAGATCAGGACTGCATTGAGTACCGCAAGGAAATTGTCCGCATTCTGATATCCGATCAGTCGCACCCCTGGAATTTCACGTCCTTCCTGATCAAGGAAAAGGATACCGGGCGGACCGAACAGCTTGAAGCGTTTGAGCAGTGCCGAATCTTCAGGCGTTCCGGCGGTTACGTCGGCCTGCAGCAATACCACATCCTTCAACCGGGATTGCACCTTCGCATCGGTAAAAGTGAAACGCTCCATTTCCTTGCAGGAAATGCACCAATCCGCAGAAAATTCCAGCATGATGTACTTATCCTTCGACTGGAGAATCTGCTGGTCCAGTTCAGCAACCGATTTCACCTTCCTGAACGATAAATGCCCGGCTCGGTCGCCGTCCGGGTTGCTTTCTGCGGCTGAGCTGACTGTGGAGGAAGAGGCGATACCAAGCTTGGACAGCGGTTGCAAAATATCGCGGCTCCCCGAGAACACACCGATCAATAGCGCAACGCCCGTCAACAACGAGATCATGCCCAAGCCCTTCAGGAATTTCTGCAGGCCTGAAGCGCCGGGCCGCAGCGGATCGACGGCATGTAAATAAATGGCAGAGATAATCAACAGCGTTGCCCAAAGCAGCATATGCGCTACCGCTGGAATTACCGGGGATATCAGCCATATCGCCACGCCCAGCAATAACACACCGAAAAATTGCTTGATAGACTCCATCCAGGCGCCCGCTTTGGGCAGAAGAACCCCGGCAGAGGCGCCCAGCAACAACAGCGGAACACCCATTCCCAGGGCCATGGCAAACAAGGCCGAGCCCCCCAGCAGCACGTCCCCGGTCTGGCTGATGTAAAGCAGGGCCCCGGCCAGCGGAGCGGCCACGCAAGGCCCGACGATCAGCGCCGACAGCGCTCCCATGCCGAAAACACTCGTCAAATGGCCGCCTTTTAAATGGCCGGCTTCTTCCGACAGTTTGCTCTGAAGGAAACCCGGCAACTGCAACTCATAAAAACCGAACATGGAGAAGGCCAGCGTAACAAAGATCAGGGCAAATGCGCCCAGTACCCAGGCATTTTGCAATACCGCCGATAGCATCGCGCCGGAAAGCCCGGCCGCCACCCCGGCGGCGGCGTAAGTGATTGACATGCCCATCACATAGGCTAGCGATAGAGTGAATCCTCGCCCCTTCGTAATATGCTGGCCCCTGTTGGCGATAATGCCCGAAAGAATGGGAAACATTGGAAAAACACAGGGGGTGAATGAAAGAAGCAGACCGACACCGAAAAAACCGGTCAGAATCAGCCAGAAATTACCGGTTTCGAACATTTGCTCGATTTTGGCCGATTCAGTCTCGATGGCGGGACCCCTGGCCGGAGATTGAAACAACTCCGCCGCGGGATCCGCCTTGCTGGCGGATTGCGCGGTGGAAATAGTGGAAATAGGCGGGGCCGCGATTGCATCGCCGCTCATCGCGGTAGCGATTGCCCCGGCGGCTGCTTTGGCTGCCGGCAGAGTCAATTCGACAACCTTGCTGATAGGCGCGTAGCAAACGCCCATCGGCTCGTTGCATCCCTGATAAGTCGCAACAAGGGTCAGTTTATTGCTGGATGAGGTACCACGCTTCAGGGAGATGAGGGCTTCGAAGGGCTGGTGGAAGACCTCGACCTGGCCAAACGTCAGATCGCCTTTTAGCTCACCCTGAGGCAGTGAAATTCTTTCAATCGACGTTTCGGCAGCCTTTGGCTTGAACGCCACCTTATCTTTGTACAGATAATAGTTTTTCGCCGGCTCAAATTGCGCTACGAGGGTATTCTCGTCGCGCACGCTGACCGTCAGTTTGAAAGCCTGGTCCGGGGGGAGCAATTCCTGCTCACCTTGATCAACGCTGGCGCCAAGGCGTTGTAAACCCGAAAGAAAGCCGAAAGCCGTTCTTTCCTCCGCGGAAATACTCAGACTAAAAAAACAAAGCAGCAGAAAAAAATAACGGCTCAGGCGCATAGCAAGCTAATTTTATTCATTTATCATCGGAATCGGGCCTTTGATCCAGTGTTTCGTTTTCGATCCACTTCAAATAAGCGGGCAAGCCTTTGCTGATTGGGACAGCGATGAGTTCGGGTAGTTCGTAGGGATGCGCTGACCTTATCAATTGCTCAAGGCGACTATAGTTCTGCTCAAGTGTTTTAATGAGCACGGGCACCTCGCTGGCGATCTCGCTTTTTCCCTGCCAGCGGTAGATCGAAGTGCACTCGCCCAGCACGTTTACACAAGCCGCCAGCCGCTCCTCGATAAGCTTGTGAGCAAGGCTTATGGCGCTGGTTCGGTCGGGCAGACTGGTAATGATGAGTATGGATTCCATTGCGGACTGGCCTTCCTCGTAAAACTGAAGACCGGATTTTAACCCAGATAATCCATTAGGACGCGAGATGATGACGAGGCAGGTTGCGAGACAGTTTTGTCGGTTGGGAGAAGTCCATAGCCTGATCTATGGACGCCGAGCAAGCGGTGAAAATGGCCGCAAACTGACCGCCAGCACTCGCGTACGCTTGGAGAGCCGTCTAATGGATTATCTGGGTTTAACCATTTTCGGCTAAACATTCAGCCACAGTCGGATAGCGGAGGCTTACACGGAGTTCGTGCTTTATACGGCTATTCGTCAGCCGCCGGGACTCTCTCATGAATGAAAACATGCCCGGCGATATACGCCTCTCAGCCTGGGCGCGCGGAATCCGTTGCGCCCTGGGCAGGCCGAACCGGTCCGCCACCATGTCGAAATATTCGCCCATTTTCAGACTGGAGTCATCGCAGGCATGATAAATACGCCCGGGTTTGGCGTGGCGCAAGGCCGCAACGACAATCCGGGCAAGATCGTCGGCGTGGATGTGATTCGTGTAACTGTCCTCTTCCGGCAGCAGCGCCAGGCAGCCTTCGCGCAGGCGGGCAAGCGGCAAGCGATCCAATGCATAAATCCCCGGTACGCGAAGCACTGAAACATTTACGCTGTTGCGCAGCCCCCATTCGCGTATGCGTCGCTCGGCATCGGCGCGGCGCAGCGCACGTGGACTCTGGGGGTTGATCAGGCGGGTTTCATCAATGAGAGCACCCCGGCAGTCCCCGTATACACCGCTCGTGCTGATGTACACAAACCGTTGTGGTAAGATTGTTCCCTTTATTTTTGGCCGTCCGGTCAGTGCCGCCAAAAGATTGGCTGTACGAGGATCCTGCTGGCCACGATCGGGTGGCGGCGCGAGATGCAGCACTGCGCGAGCTATGCCCGAAATCTTGTCAAGACTGTCCGGCGCCTCGAGATCCCCATACACAGGCGTAATGCCGTGAAGGCGCAATTTAGCGCGGATTTCCGGCCTTCGGTACAGGCCCAGCAGACGGTAATGCGCCTGTAGCAAGGGCGCCGCGCGCAACGCAACGTCACCACATCCTACAATCAGGAGCGTTCGTTTCGGCGTTTTCATTTTTATCCCATTCTTATTTACTGGCTCGTCCACAACACATGGCCCATCAGATCACAATCATGCCGAGCGGACATGTCCTTTTTGCCCAACCGGGCGAGACTGTGCTGCAAGCTGCGCTTCGCGAGGGCTTTCCGTTGCCTTACGGGTGCCGCAATGGCGCCTGCGGCACTTGCAAGGGCAAGATCGTGCAGGGAGCGGTCGACTACGGCAGTTATAGCGCGGCCACGCTGACTGAAATGGAAAAGCAGGCAGGCATGGCGCTTTTTTGCTGCGCTTCGCCATTATCCGAGCTTGTGATCGAATGCCGCGAGATCGGAGCGATCAAGGATATCAAGATCAAAACACTCCCCTGCCGCGTTCAAAAAATGGAACACGTTGCGCCGGATGTAATGATTATATACCTCAAGCTTCCTGCCAATGAACGGCTGCAGTTTCTGGCGGGTCAATATATCGATATTCTCATGAAGGATGGGAAGCGGCGAAGCTTCTCATTGGCCAACGCACCTCATGACGACGAGCTGCTGCAACTGCATGTGCGTAATTATCGCGGCGGAACGTTCGCCGAGCACGTATTCTCCCGCATGAAGGAACGGGATATCCTGCGTTTTGAAGGCCCGCTCGGCACATTTTTTCTGCGCGAAGACTCGGACAAACCCATCGTATTTGTAGCGAGCGGTACGGGTTTCGCACCGGTCAAAGGCATCCTCGAGCATGTCTTTCACATCAAAAACACTCGCGGCAGCGCCCGTAAAATGGTGTTGTACTGGGGTAATCGCACCAAAGCCGACTTATATATGGCGAACCTGGCGGATAGCTGGCAACGAGAGCACGACAATTTCACGTTCATCCCGGTGCTGTCGGAGGCGCTGCCTGCAGATGACTGGAACGGGAGAAATGGCCTGGTGCACCAGGCCGTATTGCAGGATTTCAGTGATCTCTCGGGGCATCAGGTATATGCGTGCGGAGCGCCTGCAATGGTTGAAGCCGCACACAGGGACTTTACCTCGTTGCGCGGACTTCCGGAAGAAGAATTCTTTTCCGATGCGTTTACCGCTTCCCGGGTGAATCCTGACGGCGCAAGGCCTTGATTTTATCCGAGAGTTGAGCTTGAGGCCGGCTGGCCGGAAACCATTTTGATCGGCGCATTATCGGTACGGATGCGCGTACCTATGACTTGCCCCTGCCCTAACGTTTCCAATCTCTTCAGGGCAAGTCCAAGTCCCTCGTCGTAATGCTCTTTTGCCAGTTCGGGCCGGCCGATCTTCTCGTTTAATTGCGCCAGGGCGAAATGAGCGGTATACCCAGGCTCGACCGACAGGCTGGCATCCAGGTAATTTTGCGCTTTCCCCCACAGTCCGGTGTGGACGCATAATTTGCCAAGAGCAAGCAACAGGCATGCATCGTTGGGATGAGATTTCAGCCATGACTCCGCACGTTCGATCTGGCTGACTGCATCCCTTTCCGCGCACTCTGCGTATAGCTCGGCCAGTTCAGAATCCCATTGCGCGTCCAGACTCTGCTCGATGATCTGACGCGCTGCCGCACAATCACCTATCGCTGTGCATGCCTGTGCAGCGATGGCTGCCAGTTTGCTGTCCTTTTTATCCGTCGAAGGTATCGACTGCCAATATTCCCGCAATGCCTGAGGATCCAGCATTTTGCTTTTAAGATTTTCCATATGGGCATGGCGTCGGAATTGCTTCAGCAATATCTGGTCAAGCCCATCGCGTTGGTCCAGTTGCCGGAGTAGATTCAGCACCCCCTCCCAATTTCCCAATTGCTGCTGAGCTTTTAGTTCCAGCCGCAGCGCTGTCGCATGCTGGCGTGCTCCGGTAGCGCGCAGCGTTTGCAGTATTTGCAGCGCTTCCGCAGAGCGGTGCTCGTCCAGCAACAGTTCCGCCTGAGTTATCAGCCTGAGGGAAGTTTCCTTTGGCGCGGTGGCTTCCGCCAAAGCAATAAACTCATCCCGCTCGGAATATCTTCTCAGCTCATGCGCTGAACGGGCGGCGATCACGGCATTGATCGCATCGATCACGGGAGACTCTTTTAATTCCAGGGCGGCAGCGGCAGCTTTCTCAGCCTTGGCATACCGGCCTTCAAGGAAAGCCCTCAGGCCATCCAGTGTCGCCTTGCGCGTTTTCTCCCGGCGGCGACGCAAGCGGAACTCACTGACCTCCCGGGGCAGCCCCAGCGTAATGACTGCCAGCCGCATCAGGAAATAAGCGACAAAAAAAGCCGCCAGCAGCAGCACTATCAATAAGTTGAGGGAGAGTTCGATTCGATAAGGCTGCGCCACTATCAATACGTAACCGTTGTTGTACCTGGCCGCCAACGTCGCTGCCACGGCAACGCCAAACAGCGCCAGCAGCCAGAATGCCGCCTTCATCCTCTCGCCTTCATCGGGTTCCCCGGTCTCGCGCGAGGCGGTAATTGCGCACCGCATCCAGACTCGCGGAGATACGCGGAAATTCAACCCCTACATCGCTGTCACGCAACTCGCGCAAGGTCGCAAGCATACCTGCCGCCGGTTCCGATTTGTTGTCGTAATACCGACTGATCCAATCCATGGATGCGTCGAGGTCGGCCCTGAAGCTGGGTCCGTCGCGCGCAAGCAGCGCATGCCGGGCCGATAACAGCCGCAGCTTCAAATTCTCACGCAGAAAATAGGCTTGTGATGGAGACAGCAACGCAACGTCCGGCTTATCCATGATCTGGATACGGACCAACTGCTTGATATCCTCCCACGTTTCCCGGGCAAATTTCAGCCATGCACTTTCGTCTGGCTGGCTCTGACGGAGGGAAGGATTTGCTTCGGGGCGAAGCTCCATTGCCAGAGGTAGTTGATCGACCTCCGCGGCCAGATTGTCGAGGCGCACGCTGATTCCCACCGTATCCACATACGGAGCGGCTTTAAGAAGATCCATGTCCCTGGAAAGAATCTTGCGCATCGGGGTCAACTGCGGGCGATCAATGCGCTGCAAGCGGGCATCAGCCTCTTGCATGGCTATGAGAGCAGCTTTGGCGTTGCCTGCCAACTGAAGCTGCTGGTTAGCAATGAGCAGTAACTGCTCGACTTCCTCCAGCGTCGCCTCATCGCGATTACGCGTAAGCTCCTGGTACAGCGCCTCCAGCGCCAACTGCTGGCTTTGCGATTCAGCCAGTCTGGTCTCGAGCATGCCAAGTTTTGTTTCTGTCCGACGTCCCGACTCGGCTGCGTCTCCGGCGATACTGCGGGATTCCTTACCCGAAGCATCCGCTTCGGCCAGCTTCTTCGCCAACTCGTGCTGCAATCCCGTAATTTGTTCACGCGTGTCGTACCACTGCCAGGCTATGACAGGAACCAGGATTATGACAAGAATCAAAACAAGATTGATGCGCTCGGGTAGACCGCTGCCCAATCCTTTGCGTGATTGCGGCCCCGATTCCTTGCCCGGTTCGCCGCCCACGCTTTGCGGCGGAGGCGCCTCTGCCGGTGTTATTTCGGAGGGTATTTCGGTACTCATGGTTCCTTGGCCTCAGTGAAGCTGAATCCCGCCATGAGCTTCCTCCTGGAAATAATTTGATAAGCCTTCAAGCAAACCGTCATCTCCCGCAGAGGTGAGAATCACCTGAACACATCCCATTTTTTTTGCGGTTTGGGCTATACGCTCATGGGATACAAACAAAGGTATCCGCCTTAGCCACGCATGGGCCGGTTCGCCGGCCATATCGAACAGATTGCGCAAACCCTCGCTGCTGGTTATGGTAACCGCACTAATTTTCCCGCGCGTCAGGGCTTCCACTAACGAACCCGTATCGGCATCGGGTTTGGCGCGCCGATAACATTCGGCGTACTCAAGCGTTGCGCCGCGCTCCGTCAGCGTTTTACCCAGCAGCTCGCGTCCTCCATCCCCACGAAAAATAATGACGTGCTTGCCCTCCACCTGCTTCAGTTCGGGCATATCGAGCAAGGCCTCGCTATCGAAGCGCGTGGCTGGCGCGATAACCGGATTGATCCCGAACTTCTGCAGTGTTTTCACCGTTCCCTGGCCAACCGCCGCGAACTTCAATCCTTGTGGTAAGGGACGTCTGCCTATCAGGTTCATTGCCTTATTGACAGCATTGGGGCTGATGAAAATAGCCAGGTTGAATTCATCAAGACGCCCGATTAGCGCCACCAAGGGGCGCGCGTCGGTGATATCCAGAATTTCAAGCACCGGAAACAAAATCGGTATTCCTCCCGCCGCACGTATCCTGTCAGCAAGTCCGCCCGCCTGATGTGCCGGGCGCGTGACCAGCACGGTAATCCCGGTCAGCGGTTCGACCATGGATGATTCACGGGTGAACTCATGGGTGACTTATGGGTTCCGGCGATTCGAGCTCCAGTGCTGCCAGGATGGCCTCCGCGCCCTGTGCCTTGAGATTCCGTGCCAATTGTGTACCGACATCGGTTGCCCGCTCGCGCTCGCCGCTCAATTCGTCACTGATCATTTGCGTTCCATCCTGGCTGGCGACAAATCCGCGCAGTCGCAGCACTTCTCCAGTAATTTCCGCAAAACCGCCCAGGGGCACCTGGCAGCTTCCGCCCAAAGTCCGGCTCATGGCGCGTTCAGCCTCCACACATTGCGCTGTCTGAAGGTGATGCAAAGGTCGCACAAGCTCAATCAAATCGGTTCGCCCGGCAAGGCATTCGATCCCCAGTGCGCCCTGGCCTACCGCTGGCAAACTCAACTCAGGATTTAAAAACGCTGTGATGCGATGAGCCAATCCCAGACGTTTCAAGCCTGCGGCGGCGAGGATGATCGCTGAGAACTGACCTTCATCCAGCTTGCGCAGCCGGGTCTGCACGTTGCCGCGCAGAGGTTGAACCTTCAGATGCGGAAAGTGAGCGCGCAACTGGCTTTCCCGCCGCAAACTGGAAGTCCCCACCGCGCTCCCGGCCGGCAGCATGTCGAGTCCGACGTATTTCCCGGAAACAAAAGCGTCGCGGGGATCTTCGCGTTCCGCGATGGCCGCGAGCGCATACCCAGGCGGCAGATCCATCGGCACGTCCTTCATCGAGTGCACCGCGATATCTGCGCGCCCTTCCTCCAATGCCTGCTCGAGCTCTTTTATGAATAATCCTTTTCCGCCAATCTTGGAGAGAGATTTATCGAGTATCTGATCGCCTCGTGTCGTCATGCCGGATATGCTGAATTCGGTTTGCGGGTATAATTCCGCCAGCCGGTCCCGGATGAAATTCGCCTGCCATAAGGCAAGAACACTTTCTCGTGTAGCGATAACAATTTTTGAAGGTATGGATGAATTAGGCATTATCATTACGTTGGAAAAATTGCAGAATTGATGCCGATGCCCATTTTAGCACGCCAGGCGCCAACCCGGACTCGAGCGCGCAGGATCAGAGTCTGCGTTGCGAAAGAGATTTTGCCCAAAGGGGTTTTGCCATGAGATCGCTTGCTTCTCGCAGCGAAAATTTCGAAAAAAACCACTTGGACCATGCAGATAGTCCAGTCAAGGACGATCCGCTGCGGGAAGATATTCGCCTGCTCGGGCGAATGCTGGGTGATACGTTGCGCGAGCAGGAAGGTGAGCCGACTTTTGATCTCGTCGAAAATATCCGCCAGACGGCGATCAGGTTCCGGCGTGAGCAGGATCCCAAGGCCCGGCACGAACTGGACATGATCCTCAACCAGCTCAGCAACAAAGCCACTGTAGCGGTGGTGCGCGCATTCAGCCAGTTTTCTCAACTTTCCAACATTGCTGAGGACATGCATCACAATCGGCGGCGGCGTAGTCATCTTCGAGCCGGGTCACCTCCTCAGGCAGGCAGCGTCGCGCTGGCACTGGACCGGGTTTTTTCCAGTGGAACTGACGGCGCCGCCCTGGGCAGCTTTTTCGCCAAGGCGCTGGTTTCGCCGGTTCTGACCGCACATCCAACGGAAGTGCAGCGCAGAAGCATGCTCGATTGCCAGTTGACCATTGCTCACCTGCTGAACGAACGGGATCGCATGCAACTTACCCCGGATGAACTGCGCAATAACGAGGAGGGGCTTCGCAGCGCCATCCAGATATTGTGGCAGACCCGCATGCTGCGTTCGGAGCGCCTGTCGGTATATGACGAAATCAAAAATGGCCTGGCTTATTACCATTATACATTTCTTAACGAGGTACCGCGTCTGTATGCCGAGATTGAAGATCTGCTTGAGCGGCGGATGGGTGCAAACGCTCCGCACATTCCCCCGTTTCTATATATCGGTAGCTGGATAGGCAGTGACCGCGATGGAAATCCTTTTGTCACCGACGAGGTGATCCTGCATGCGGCTGAGCGTCAATCGGCGCTTGCACTGGATTTTTATATGGGCGAGGTGCACCGGATCGGCCGCAAGCTAAGCTTGACGGAACGCATAGTGGATGTGGATGACGAACTGGCGGCGCTGGCGGAAGCGTCGCCCGATCACGCCCCCAGCCGCGCTGACGAGCCCTACAGGCGCGCGCTTATCGGTATTTATGCACGTCTTGCCGCAACCAGCCAGGGCCTCGGCCATGCGATCAGGCAAAGGCGTCCCATCGCGCCAGCTCCCGCTTATACGGAAAGCATGGAATTCGTCAAGGATCTCGATATCGTCATCCGATCACTCAAGCAGCATAAATCGGAATTGCTGGCGAAAGGTGATCTGCGTCATCTTCGGCGCGCCGCCGAAGTATTTGGATTTCACCTGGCGCCACTGGATATGCGCCAGCACAGCAGTATTCACGAGCAGGTCGTGGCCGAATTGCTCGATTATGACACCCAGCGCAACGGATATTCCAAACTCGCCGAGGGGGAACGTGTGCAGCGGCTTCTAGCCGAAATCACCAGTCCACGTCCATTGCGCTCGCCCTATCTCACTTATTCGGCACTCGCCCAGAGCGAACTGGGCATTCTGGAAGCAGCAGCCGAAATTCAGCGGCGCTTCGGCCGTGCTGCGCTGCCAAACTATGTCATTTCCAAGACCGACGGCGTTTCGGACGTGCTGGAAGTCGCGCTGTTACTGAAGGAAGTCGGATTGCTGCGGCCTGGAGAACTGCCGCAACTATACGTAAACATCGTTCCGCTGTTCGAGACCATCGCGGATTTGCGGGGCTGCGGGCAGGTTATGGACCAGTTGTTCTCTTTGCCCTATTACCGGAAACTCCTGGATTCGCGTGGCGATGTGCAGGAGGTGATGCTCGGCTATTCCGACAGCAACAAGGACGGCGGTTTTCTTGCCGCCAATTGGGAATTGTATAAAGCTGAAACTGAACTCACCAAGGTATTTGCCAAGCACAAGATTGAGCTGCGCTTGTTCCACGGACGCGGCGGCACCGTCGGGCGGGGTGGCGGCCCCAGCTATCAGGCGATATTGGCTCAGCCTCCGCATAGCGTGAACGGGCAGATACGCATTACAGAGCAGGGTGAAGTGATCGGCAGCAAATATTCCGATCCGGAAATCGGACGCCGGAATCTGGAAACGCTGGTGGCTGCAACCATAGAGGCAACATTGCTGAGCCATGATACGCTGGGAGAACGCGCAGCCGATTATCACGGCGTTATGGAAGTGCTGGCGCGGGATGCGCTCGCTGCTTACCGCAACCTGGTTTATGAAACACCCGGCTTTAACCGCTACTTTCAGGAGTCCACTCCCATAAGAGAAATCGCAGGCCTCAATATTGGCAGCCGCCCGCCATCCCGCAAACAATCTAATCTCATAGAAGATTTGCGCGCCATCCCCTGGGTGTTCAGCTGGAGTGTGAACCGCGCCATGATTCCCGGCTGGTATGGTTTTGGCACAGCCGTGGAAGCGTTTGTGCATCGGGAAGGCCGGGGCGAGAAGGGACTCGGATTGCTTCAGGAAATGTACCGCACCTGGCCGTTCATGCAAACGCTGCTGTCCAACATGGACATGGTTCTCGCGAAAACGGATATGGGCATTGCTTCACGCTATGCTGAGCTGGTTAGCGATACCGAATTACGGGAGAAAATTTTCGGGTGTATCCAGGCCGAATGGGATCGCAGCGTCAAATGGCTGTTCGCCGTTTCGGGCCGTACCGAGTTGCTGCAGGATAATCCCACGCTTGCCCGCAGTATACGTAACCGGACACCTTATATCGATCCGCTCAATCACCTGCAAGTGGAGTTGTTGCGGCGATATCGTTCCGGCGATGCCACAGATGCGGTCAAGCGGGCGATACAACTCACTATTAATGGGGTAGCAGCAGGGCTTAGAAATAGTGGATAAACTGGGTCTGAATGCAGAGATAGCAGTTTTCAAAAAGGTCGGCGATTCCCGGGCCAGT
>DATJHX010000100.1:0-12467 GCA_035493655.1 Nitrosospira sp. | reverse complement strand
TGAATGATGATCGATCCGGCTGTGTCCTGAAATCCCGCCGTCAGGCCCATCCCATTATCGAGTACCAGCCATTCGTTCAGCAGGTACGACGGCACCAGGAAAAGCGCCAGCAACGCATATTGGAATACCCGTAAACGCCCGAGTATGGCGCCCATGGCGATCAACGCGGACGCCACCGCGAATTCGGCATACATCAGGGCTTTGACGGTATTCGGTGCGATCTCATGGGCAAAGATTCCGTTCGCCCGCATGAGCATATAGAGGGGTAGACCGACAGCTACCACCAGATATGTGCCGGTGGTAGCGCCGAAACCGTATCGCCTGACGAAAACCATCAAAAAACCGAAACCCACCAGCAACATCGCCAGGATATGAATCACGTAGTTATACTGAGCTACCTGTCGGGCTTCATTAAGCTCGGCGCCTCCTTCGCTCGCCCAGGCGCTAAAACACACCAGAAACAGGTTTAACATACCGCACAGCATCAAGCAGAGGTTTTTTTTCATTTTGATCCTCCCATCTTCAGCAATTATTCGGCATACCCACACAACAGTGTGAGCTTCAATAGCCCCAAATACAATAGGGCTTTAGTGAATAATTCTTATCCACATGCTAAGCGTAGCGGACGTCGTGGGAAGATGCTGTCGTTTTTTAGCTGGTATGTCTGGCACATAAAGAATCTAATTCTCGGCTTGCCAGCGTGCTTTGAGTTCTCCCGTCCGCGGATGAGGTTATTCGAGACGAGGCTTCGAACTTATAGAAGCGCTTTCCAGCTATCTCGCTGCTTGGTGGCAGTTCGCAAGACCCGGTAGCTCTCCTCGTTTCTGCTCAAGTTTGGAAGGACTCGTCCGTTAACAATCACGGCAAGTGCCTGCATGAGCAGGCGCAAGTAGCGATCGTTCGATGAGTGCGATTTCTGACCGACTTATTTTTGCCCGAGTTAACCAAGAAGAGGCCATCCCTACAGGTGCGGCCAGACAAGACCGGACAAAGCGATGTCGAAGGCCGGCCAGGCTCATCGTTTTTAACATCAGCTCAGGATCAAAAAACGGTTCGATATTCGGTTTCATCCGCTATTTACTCATTCAAGCTTGTCGAACTGCGCGGCAGGAATAGTCATTGGGTTTTGAGAGCTTCCCCGACGATAATGGAAAAAACCTGGAAAAAACCTGCCATTCATTATAATTGCTGGAGGTCTTTCAGTAATTGCCGTGTGTGCAACGGCTGGTCGCCGAGATAATGGTTGAGTATGTAGCGCATCAGCGCCTTGCTCTGTTGGCGAGTCGCAGCGCTTGAATAATCGCTCCCCCTCATATCGAGGAGCGTTTTACCACTCACTTGCAAGCCCCGGCTACAGTCGTTTTCCTCCGATTTTACCGGCCCGCGCTCGATCTCATAACAATAATGTTCATTCGCATCAATCGAGGCGCTTGTGACGTCATGATCGAGGGTCAGCGCATAGCCGAGCTCTTGTAACAGCCGCTGTTCGAAGTCGCGCAATATCGCCATATAATCCATGGATGTGCTCAACGCCGCGAGTGCGTCCTGGTAATAAACGAATAATTGTTCGTGAGGATCATTGCGGTGCAGCAGCCGCATCAGCAATTCGTTGAGGTAAAAACCGCAGATCAGGCTCGTGCCCTGCAGTGGCGCGAGACCGCCCTGCCATTCGGCTTTATGCAACACGCGTAATTCCGACTTCCCCCCCCAACTGAGCTGCAACGGCTGAAACGGTCGTAATAATCCTCTCAGGGGCGAGTGGGGGCGTCTTGCGCCTTTTGCCAACAGCGGCAGGCGCCCGAAGTTGCGGGTGAAGACTTCCGCTACCAGACTGGTCTCGCGATAGGGGTAGGTATGCAGTATGAAGGCAAGTTGCGCTTCCTGCCGTTGCCTGTCAACGGTCATGGTTAGCGCCGCCCGGAATTATTCGTATCCGAGGGTTCGCAGTGTCCGAACATCATCCGCCCAGCCGCTTTTTACCTTCACCCAGACCTTGAGATATACCTTGCCACCAAAACTTTCTTCCATGTCCTTTCTCGCCTGGGTAGCGATCAGCTTGAGCTTATCCCCCTTTTGACCGATGACAATGGCCTTCTGATTAGGCCTGTCCACGATGATCGATGCGTGAATTTTTCTTAATTCGCCTTCGGTTGTGAATTCATCAATGACAACCCCGGTGGAGTAGGGGAGCTCTTCGCCTAAAAGCCGAAAAAGCTTTTCACGAATCAACTCCGCAGCGATAAACCGCTCACTGCGGTCGGTAACTTGATCTTCATCAAATAACGGAGGCCTTTGGGGCAGAAATGGCCTGACAGCGCTCATCAGATCCAGAAGTTGCGTTCCCTTCTGTGCGCTTACAGGAATGATCGCCGCGAAAGTGAATTCCTTTGCAAGTTTTTCAAGGAATGGCAGCAGCAGTGATTTATCCGCCAGCCGGTCAATTTTATTGATGACAAGAATTACGGGTTTTTCCGACGACAGCAGTTTTATCACCCTTTTGTCGCGCTCATCAAAATGCATTGCCTCGATCACCAGGATTATGACGTCCACATCCTGGATACTTTGGGTAACCGTACGGTTCATTGCACTATTCAGACGGCTCGCATGCTGCATCTGGAAGCCGGGAGTATCAACGAAAACAAACTGGGATTGTGCGTCGGTCACGATGCCGTGAATGCGGTGGCGCGTGGTCTGGGCTTTTTTTGAAGTGATGCTGATTTTCTGCCCGACCAGTTTATTGAGCAGTGTTGACTTGCCGACGTTGGGGCGACCTATTATCGCGACATACCCGCTTCGATAATCGGAGGTTGGAAGATGATCGGAAGAGTATCCGGTCATCGCTGGGCGTGGATTACCAAGGGAACCTCTGAACAAATCCTCCGCGAAGCGCGTTGCTGGTAAAATCGGGATGATCACAAGGCGCACGACGCAGGTCGTAGCTTGGTCTACGATGCCAAGGAGTGCAACAAGCTGTCGTCGCGCCCGCGTGGGATTTGTTCAGAGGTTCCCTAGCTGGAGTGCCTGTATCAATACAAGAGGCGGTCGTTCCGGCAGATCTTCGGATAAACTCCGCAATCTTGCATACGCACGCCTGTGATCGGCCCAGGAATGCTCTAATCTTGGGGATGCTGCTGTTCACGGATTTGTTCATAGGCTTGCCTCGCTGCTTCCTGTTCTGCTCTCCGCCGAGAGGCGCCTTCGCCGGTGGTGCAAATATCGAGCTTTGAAATCGCGCACTCTACTTTAAAATGCTGCTGGTGGGCTTCGCCGGTGGTGGCAATAATGGCATATTGAGGAAGCGCCAGCCTGTGGCTCTGGAGATATTCCTGCAGGAGAGTTTTCGGATCCTTGCCCAGAGTCCCGGTATCCATTTCCTGGAGCAATGGAGTAAAAAGATTCGTAACGACCTTTTCGGCCATTGCGAAACCGCCGTCGAGGTAAACTGCTCCGAGCAACGCCTCCAGCGCATCGGCGAGTATCGATGGGCGTTTTTCTCCGCCACTTTTGATTTCTCCTTCGCCAAATCGGACCAGCTTGCCCAATTCAAGCCCTCGCGCCACTTCAGCAAGAGCCTGTTGATTGACCAGATTGGCTCGTACCCGCGACAGGTTCCCTTCAGTAAGATCAGGAAAATGCCTGAAAATTAGTCCGGCAACTGCGCAATTGAGCACACTGTCACCGAGAAATTCCAGGCGCTCGTAGTGAGGTAGGCTATGGCTGCGGTGAGTCAGGGCCTGACGCAACAGCTCTGGCCGGTTGAAGGTGTAGCCAATCTTCCTGCAAAGCGCTTCATTGTTCATACCCGGATAGTTCTAAGATCTTCCTTCGAAGATACTGCTCGTCCCTTCGCGCTCGCACGATTCGATTCTCTTCGGCGCCTTTCGCGCATCTCATCTCGCAAAGCCGCCGTCGCGCTCGCATGGGATTTATTCAGAGGCTACCTGATCCTTGTCCGGAATTTGACAATTTTTGTGCTGGCATTATTCGAATTCGGCTCACTCAGATAATTTATTCGGATTATTCAATGGATAGCCCGATCCGCTTGAGATCGCTGAAATTCCACCAGATCATGAATGCCTTTCCGACGATATTCTTTTCCGGAACAAATCCCCAGTACCGGCTATCGCTGCTGCTGTCGCGGTTGTCGCCCATTGTAAAATAATTTCCGGCGGGGACCTTGCACGTCAAGCCACTGTCATCATAACTGCAATTTTCCCGAAGGGGGAAGGGATGCACCCCGGCAAGCAGAATATCCGGAACCTCCGGATTGATCAGTATCTTGTGGGCGTGGCCCCCCACGGATTCGTTAAAACGCCGGCTGTAGATGTAATTCAGCCCCGATTCCACATAAGTGTATTCTCCATCTGGCTCCGTTTTCACGGGAACGTTATTAATGAACAGCCGCTTGTCACGATAGGTGATCGAATCGCCCGGTACTCCAATGATGCGTTTGATGTAATCCATCGAGGGATTCTCCGGGTAGCGGAACACCATGACTTCGCCGCGCTGGGGCTCCTTGATATCCAGTATTTTGACATTGATGACCGGCAGCCGTATGCCATAAGTATATTTGTTCACCAGGATGAAATCCCCGACGAGCAAGGTTGGGATCATCGAACCCGAGGGGATCTTGAAGGGTTCTACAAGGAAGGAGCGCAGACAGAAGACGACAACAATGACCGGAAAAAAACTTTTAGGATACTCCACCCACCAGGGCCCTTCGACTTCGGCTCCCCCCCGCTGACGCTGCAGCACGAAGCGATCGAGCAATGCAATACCGCCGGTTATCACCAGCAAAATAAGCATGATGAGAGGAAAATTCATTCCGTACCCCTTGAGTGAATGTCCAATATCGGACTGGCAGCGGGAGATTGCAGGTACGTTCTCGATATCATGGCTTGATATTTACTTGTCGCCAACCCGCAAGATCGCAAGGAAAGCCTCCTGCGGGATCTCGACATTACCCACCTGCTTCATCCGTTTCTTTCCTGCTTTTTGTTTTTCCAGCAATTTTCGTTTGCGTGTAATGTCCCCACCGTAGCACTTCGCGAGCACGTTCTTGCGCAATGCCTTGATACTTTCCCTGGCGATGATATGGGAGCCAATGGCGGCTTGTACCGCAATATCGAACATTTGCCGGGGAATCAGTTCGCGCATTTTTCCCGCCAGCTCCCGTCCCCGGTACTGGCTGTTGGCACGGTGGACAATCAGCGACAGTGCGTCAACTTTCTCGCCATTGATGAGTATGTCCAGCTTGACCAGGTCGGAAGGGCGGAATTCCTTGAATTCGTAATCGAGTGAAGCATAACCTCGGCTCGCGGATTTCAATCTGTCGAAAAAATCCATAACGACCTCATTGAGCGGCATCTCATATGTGAGCATGACCTGCCTGCCCATGTATTGCATGTTTTTCTGGATCCCCCGTTTACTGATGCAAAGCGTAATGACCGCGCCGACATACTCCTGAGGGACGAGTATGGTGGCGGTAATAATGGGCTCGCGAATTTCCTGGATTTTTGAAAGGTCGGGCATTTTTGACGGGTTCTCGATTTCAATTATCGAACCATCGCGCATAACGATCTGATACACCACCGTTGGCGCGGTCGTGATGAGATCCATGTCATATTCGCGTTCCAGCCTTTCCTGAACGATATCCAGATGCAACAGACCCAAAAAACCGCAGCGGAAACCGAAACCCAGCGCCTGTGATGTTTCGGGTTCGTAGTGTAACGATGAATCATTGAGCTTCAATTTTTCCAGCGCATCGCGCAAGGCATCATACTGATTGGATTCGACCGGATAGAGGCCGGCAAATACCTGGGGTTTTATTTCCTTGAAGCCGAGCAGCGGCTCCGCACCGGGGCGATCCAACAGAGTTATCGTATCGCCAACCTTGGCGGATTTTAATTCCTTGATGCCGGATATGATGAAACCGACCTCACCGGCGCCAAGTGACTCCCGGCTTTTTGATTTGGGCGTGAAAACGCCGACTTGCTCGCATATATGGACAGCCTTGCTGGCCATGAGCAGCATTCTGTCCCGCGGCCTCAGCACGCCATCCATTACCCGAACCAGCATCACCACGCCGACGTAGTTATCAAACCACGAATCGATGATCAAGGCCTTGAGCGGCGCGGATGGGTCCCCCTTGGGCGGAGGGATGCGCGAAATCACCGCTTCGAGTATCTCCTGCACGCCCTCGCCGGTCTTCGCGCTGGCATACAAGGCATTCTGGGCGTCTATGCCAATGATGTCTTCGATTTCCTTTATGACGCGCTCCGGTTCCGCTGCGGGCAGATCAATCTTGTTCAGCACCGGCACGACCTCCACGCCTTGCTCGATGGCGGTGTAGCAGTTGGCCACGGTCTGGGCCTCGACACCTTGCGACGCATCCACTACAAGGAGAGCGCCTTCGCAGGCGGCCAGAGAGCGGGATACTTCATAGGAAAAATCAACATGGCCGGGCGTGTCGATAAGGTTCAGCGAGTAGTTTTTGCCATCGCGCGACCTATACTCCAGGGCCGCCGTCTGAGCTTTGATGGTAATGCCGCGTTCTCGCTCGAGATCCATCGAATCCAGCACCTGCGCTTCCATCTCCCGGTCTGAAAGCCCGCCGCACATTTGGATGATCCGGTCCGCCAGCGTGGATTTGCCGTGGTCGATGTGGGCAATAATGGAAAAATTACGAATGTGCTGCATCAAGGGTTACGGAAGGACAATAGAAAAGCGGGTAGTCAGGATAGTCATAGGGAAGAGGAAAGCGCCGCAACAACTAAAAGGGGCACATGCTGTGCCCCTTGAAATGGACGGCGCGGGCGCCGGTTTGCGCAAATCCGGTGCTTGTTATTCAAGAACTCCGCATTTTAGCGAATTTTCGTAAAATAAGCATCTAGCGCTCCGGAGTTCAAATAATAATGACAAATTTCCTCGCCTTCCGCCATCAATACCGGAACGCGCTCGCCGTAGCGCGACTTCAGGTCGTCATCGCTATCCACGTCGATGATTTCGAGGTGAAAACCTTGCCGTCCCTGCCACTCCCGCAGGGCGGCGATCATGTCGAGGCAGAGGTGGCAATCCTCCCGGCCGTATACAACCAGCACGGGAGAATCAGGTGCCGCGCGTTTACTTGCCGTCACCACCGTTCATTTTCATGGTGATAAAGGTCGTGGTATCGCCACGCCTGACAAGCAGCGCAATATTGCGGCCTTTGGGAATCTTGTTGAGCAACTGGTTGAATTGCTCAACAGTTTTGACGTCCTGATTATTAATGCTGAGAATCACATCGCCGGGACGGATCCCTGCGCGGCTGGCGATGCCCGGTATCATATCCTCCACCAGAAGGCCATTGTCCGTTTCCAGTTGCTTCTTCTGCTCCGCGGTCAGTTCGCTTAACGCCAGGCCGATACGATTGGACGTGTCCGGTGCTTTGCCGCGTTTGCCCGCCACAGGTTTCTCGTCCGGCGGCAGTTCGTCCACCGTCACGGTGAGGTCCTTGGTTGCGCCATTCCGCCATACCTGCACCTGAACCTTCGATCCGGGCTTGGTAGCCCCTACGATGCGCGGCAAATCGCCTGAAGATGTAACGGTCTTTCCGTCAAACTTCAGAATAACATCCCGTGGCTCGATCCCTGCTTTCTCCGCAGGGCCGCCCTTTTGAACGGAAGCAACCAGCGCACCGGCCGGCTTGGACAGTCCAAAGGATTCCGCAAGCTCCTTGGTCACTTCCTGGATCAATACGCCTATTCTGCCTCGGCTCACTTTGCCGCTGGTGATCAACTGGTTTGTAATATCCATGGCCACATCGATGGGGATGGCGAACGACAACCCCATGAAGCCGCCGGTACGGCTGTAAATCTGCGAGTTGATACCGACGACTTCACCCTTTAGATTGAATAATGGGCCACCGGAATTGCCGGGATTGATGGCAACATCCGTCTGAATGAACGGAACGAAGTTTTCCTGGGCCAGGGATCGGCCCTTTGCACTCACGATGCCGGCGGTCACACTGTTTTCAAAGCCGAAGGGCGAACCGATCGCCACAACCCACTCGCCGACCTTCAGTTTGCTGGGATCGCCTTGAGTCACCTTTGGCAAGCCCGTGGCATCTATCTTGAGGAGTGCGATATCCGTCTTGCGGTCCGCCCCGATCAGCTTGGCGCGGAATTCGCGCTTATCCGTCAGTTTTACATTAATTTCATCTGCCGTATCGACCAAATGAGCGTTAGTCAGAATGTAACCGTCGGAACTGATAATGAAACCCGAACCGAGCGATTTGGATTCAAAATCCCTCGGCGCGCCATGAGGAGGCATATACCGGCGGAAGAAGTCAAAGAAAGGGTCATCTTCGGGAATATTGGGCATTCCTGGAAAAGCCCGGTTGCCGGCCGCGCTGGGAGCTTGTACCGTACTGATGTTGACCACTGCGTGGCCCTGTTTCTCCACGAGCTCTGTAAAATCGGGCAACTGCGCAGTGGCAGCGGTAGAAAATGCCAATAGCGCGACAAGAATATATTTAGGAATATATTTAGCGATCATTCTCTGCCTTTTCAAAAAGATAAATAAGCCTCTCTCATACAATCAAGTTGAAAGCGAATACCGGTACACGCTCGGACGATTCGCAAACCACGTGTTGAGCCCGGCGGTTTGCCCTAATCGGTTCTCTGGCTGGTAACCGAGTCCCCGATTTGCACCACCGTAGCCGGCGGCACCTCCCCTACCGTTGTCACGATGTTATCCGAAACGGTGCGAGTGTAGATATTGATTGCCCCACGGCCATGATACAGACCTTCAGGAGGGGGCGACGCGTGTTTGGATACCGGTTCAATGAAAACAGATACTGCGGCAAGGCCATCCGATAGAGCGATATGACTGACGGGTGTTGATTTTCCCGATAGATTGCGCTTCATTTCGATAACTTTTTTGAACCCCGGCGGCAGATCTTTAACTTGCCAGCCAAGTTTTCCGCTTCCCGTCGTGGAAGATACCAGATTGGTCTTGCGCCACTCGCCAGCTTTCGCCGCATACCTGGATTTCAGCAATGCCTTGTCTATGTGGCCGCCTATTTTCAACTGCGTGAAGACAAATTGCTCCACTACACGATCCTGGTCCATTACCGCGGCTTTCAGTATCAGGCCTGTTTCCCGGTCGACCCATAGCTTCTGGCCATAACGCTTGTTGTCCCTGGGTTCGAGGTCGATTACCTGGCATAGATAATCGCTGACGCGCTCCTGTCCGCCTTCCCTGATTATATAGTTATCATTGAGGCTACTCGGATTGCTGAGCGGTTGGGGCAGAAGTGCGGGAAAAACTTTTCTCAGCCAGCGTTTTTCGGTAACGATGGTCTTGCTCTCCGGCAAGTAACATCTCATCTCGTCATTGTTCCGGATGATTTCGCGGGGCGCGCCGTCCAGGACTTCGCTTTTTTCGTGCTCCCCTTCTTCGTTCACCAAGTGGACGATACGTGAAGTCTCTATATCGCCATTGGACGAATAGATGAACGTGCCGATGTAATTATAACGGCGAGGCGCGGCGGCGATCTTTTGCAGCCAGTTTAGAGCTTCTGGGGATGAACTTGGGGGATTTTGGGCGAATGCGGGCTGAATGTTGGCCGCCAGCAGTAACAGGGCAGCCAGTGCTATACGCGTCATCTGGCAAAATTCTGGCGCGATTCCGCAACCGTATGTATATAGGAGGGCGCCATTCCATGCATCGCAGCCCCAGGCGAAAATTCCCGATGAGCCATCAGGTAATCATTAATTTGTGCGGGGGCTGAGGCTGGAACGGTTGGGGGGATGGAGGCGGGAGCGGCAGGTAGGGCGGATAGAGGCGCTGTAGGAGACGGCTTGTTGTCCGCCAGATTGGCCTGTAATCGATCCGCAGGCTGCGTATTGAGACTCATCCATGCCGCCACAGCTACTGCCGTTATCGATGCGGCCGCGGCGAATGCGATGGGCCTATGCTTGGGGGATATACCAGAAGTACGGGGAGCCAGCACGGTTGGCTCGGTGGCCAGTCTTGCATTGACGCGCTGCGTTACATCAATGGGTATCGTCTCCGGTTGCGTCAAAACATCGCTAATCAGATGGTAAACAGCCCACTGTTCACGTAACTCGTCTGTTTTCCTGAATTGTGCGATAGCGCTAACCGCATCGTCCGCATCCAGCTCGCCATCCATCAACGCCGATATTTTTTCTTTCATGCTACCACCTCTTGTCTTTACCGGTCCCGAGCAGGGGCCGCAGTTTTTCCGCGATCGCTTCCCGGGCACGAAATATTCGTGACCGGACTGTACCAATGGGGCAGTTCATGATGGCTGCAATTTCCTCATAGCTCAGCCCCTCTATTTCTCTCAATGTAATTGCCGTGCGTAATTCTTCGGGTAGTTCTTCCAGGGTCTGGTTTACCGTTTGAGCAATCTGCTTACTCGTTAGTTCGCTTTCCGGCGTATTCATTTCCCGTAAATGACTGGCTTCCTCGAAGCCCTCGGCATCCTCGCTGTCGAACCCGTTTGTGGTGGTCGGAGCCCGCCGCCCCTGAGCCACCAGGAAGTTCTTTGCGGTATTGATGCCAATCCTGTACAACCAGGTATAAAAAGCGCTATCGCCGCGGAAAGATGGTAATGCGCGATAGGCTTTGATAAAAGCTTCCTGGGTTACATCTTCGACTTCCGTCGAATCGCGGATAAACTGCGACAATAACCGCGCGAGCTTGCGTTGATACTTGACCACCAGCAAATCGAACGCATGTTTATCGCCATGTTGCGCGCGTTCCACCAATTGCTGATCGATCTCACGGTCACTCATGCCGCCTAATCCCTGAATTTTTGATTTTTACTTGTAACTGCTGCGTTGAGGCATCAGTCAAGTATACCCGTTCAGGGGTGTATCGGGAAATCACGCGCACGCTCACGATCCGCGATCTGAGTGAACAGACAACGCCCACTATAAATTAGTTCACTTGAAAACGTGGTTATTGGATAAAGATGAGATGAGGCCGCAAGATCCATGCTGACCGTATAAATGGTTTGTGGGCTTCAAAGCTTGGGTGAAAACTGCATTCCCCGGTTCAGCCGGGTCAATTCAATCTCGAAGCACTAGCGGCGTCATCAAGTTTTATTTCACGGCACTCATCGGGCCGAAGCGCTTTTGCATCGTTATAAATAGTCGCGGAGGCTCGGGAATTCATCGGATAACCCATAGCTCTGCCGTTACTTCCACATTTCGGGAGGCGGCGTCTTCCTGGAATTTCCTGAGCTTACATTCTGATCGCACTTACATGCTGCGGCAGCTTTTTGCACATTCGCGACAGGCCCTGGCGCACTCTTCCATGCCGTCCAACTGATCGCAGCTTTCGGCACAGGCGTCACAAATTTCGGCACATACCGCGCACACCTGCTTGCTGAAGTGAGAATTGCTCAGCATGAAATTAAGCGAGGTTTGACACATTTCCGCGCAATTCATCATAAGACGGAAGTGGCTAGGCTCCACATGCTTGCCGCCTGCTTCAAGGCAGTGGTTCATGGCTGACTGCAGGCACATTCGGTGGCACTTATCACATGCGTCGATACACGACTGCATATTTTT
The DNA here is from genome assembly GCA_035493655.1 of Nitrosospira sp. Taxonomy (GTDB): domain Bacteria; phylum Pseudomonadota; class Gammaproteobacteria; order Burkholderiales; family Nitrosomonadaceae; genus Nitrosospira. Next base: position 885 of record DATJHX010000100.1, on the reverse strand, counting down.
GCTGCTGGTTGTAAACATGAACATGAGAATCTCCTTTCCGAATAGTAATGGGTGTGTATCTCTCCGAGTCTCCGAGGCGAAAATCAGGGCAGCAATAAAATGCACTCATATCTTCAGGGTTTCTGTACGGCACCAAACATAGTCGGGAATGACCGCTTTCGCTGCGCACGACCATCCCAAAAATCACCCCAAGTGTACCGAAATGCGGGCTGCCGCATCCTCTCCGCTGCCTGATACCCACTCTTGTGGATGCCCTTGAGTGGCGTTCTGGCAGGCGCTGCTCATCCTGCTTCACGGCCCCCTCGCCCTAACGCTACGGGACGCGACCGCAAAGGGCCGAAGAGATGCTGGCAGTGAGTCTAACGCGATCGCAGCATTCCCTTCGCTGGGAGGATCCCGCTTTGCGGGAACCCTCGCCCTAACGCTACGGGACGCTACCCTCATAAAAGATGACATTTATCAATGTTTCTTCTGTTGCTGCGTCTTACGATTCCAATACCGGATAAGAGAGTCCGATTATCCTGAATAGGGTTGGAAAATATGAAAATTAAAGCAGCATCAACCAGAGGATGGGGTCTGGCAGCCGTGTTGCATTCCGGGCTGGGAATGGCGGCCTCGGCGGATCCATACCAGTTGAATTTGCCCGAGCCGCAGTCGATCATTGCGCGGCAGATATACGACCAGCATACGATGCTGTTGTGGATATGCCTGGTGATTTTCGTGGGTGTGTTTGGGACCATGTTTTATTCCGTGCTCAAGCACCGCAAGTCTCAGGGTTACAAAGCGGCAAACTTCCATCACAGCACCACGGTCGAGATCATCTGGACCATCATTCCGTTCTTCATTCTGGTCGGCATGGCCTATCCCGCCACCAAGACAATCATT
>DATJHX010000099.1:0-8076 GCA_035493655.1 Nitrosospira sp. | reverse complement strand
CTGGTTCTTGGTCGAGCTCGGAGCATGAATGATGCTGGCATCCACCATGGTACCCTTGGATACGAGCAATCCTTGATCCTTGAGGTGGGCGTTGATTTCATCCAGCAATACCACCGTCAGATTGTGCTTCTCCAGCAGATGCCGGAAGTTCAGTATCGTGGTCTCGTCAGGCAGGGCGTCGGTGACGCCACTGAAACCGGCAAAGCGGCGCATGCTCTCGATCTCGTACAGGGCATCTTCCATCTGCCGGTCAGATAGGTTGAACCAGTTCTGCATGCAGTAGATGCGCAACATGCTTCCCAGCGCCATCGGTTGACGCCCGCGCCGCCCGCTCTTGGGATAATGGGGTTCAATACGGGAAAGCAGCGCTGACCAGGGCACTACTACTTCCATCTCCTTCAGGAAAACCTCACGGCGGGTCTGGCGTTTCTTGCGGGTGTAGTCGAGATCGGCAAAGCTGGCTTGGCGGGACATGGTGTATATAGGATCAAGTTGTGAATAAGCGCTATTATCTAAACTTGGCGATTTGTTCAGCGCTTCCCTAGGGAAGCGGCCTGTTGCGGCCTGCCGGAACTGCCACACTTTTTTTGTACGCACTTCCAGTTTGTCGATTGACACCGTTAAGATTCCTGTTCTTGTTTCCCGCTTTCCATTTCGTTTTCCCCATTTCTCCTGGCGCGCGCCAGCGTACGGAGTAATTCAAGCCCCAGCGTACTATTTCCATCCAGCAATTTTGCTGGAATAAAGGAGATCGATCATGGGACACAGTTCTTCCATTAAAAAAGCGGTACGGTCCATCGCGGTTATGGGACTAATCCTGGGGGGCGTAAGTTTGGTCTACGCACAAGGCGGGCAGGCGGGTGGGACCTTGTCGGGGCAGGGCGGCGCCTCAGAAGGTCAGGGGCAGGTCCTATCCGGGCAGAGCAGCTCTGCCGGTGGGCCGCGCGACGTGACTCAGGGTGGTCCAACCGCAGGGCAGGGAATGCCTTCTAAAAAAGGAATACCTTCTAAAAAAGGCTTAGACGGAAATCATTCCAGGAAGCAGGGATCCGGTTCAAGTGGACGAGATTCAGGCGTCGGATCAAGCTCCTCCCAGGGATCGAGTACTTCCGGAACTGGTTCAGGTTCGAGTGGATACTGACAGGTACAAGCTTCTCTCAGGAGGGAAAAAGAGATAGCGCAGTGGGGAGCCTGAGGTTCTCTATACGATGGCTATGCCATTAACTTTTCTTGTCGTTTACGCCTCGCCCATCTGCCTTTCAAACCTGCAAGTTGTGGCTCGCCTGCAAGTAGCAAACGAAGCCTGATTCAACCTTCCGAGTTCATACTCGAGCCCCTCATAACCCCTGATAACCCGCCCGCCAGTGATATGTACGTTTCTGCACAGTCGCGCGAGGTAATAACACCTAGTCTGATAGAAGCTGAAAACGCTCCGGGAAGCTGCGGCGCTCGTGAAAGTGCGATAAGCATCGGGAAATGCTCTCAGGAGAGAATGAGAAAACGGCTTTCCGCTGTTTTTGACCCGGAATTTACATGCAAGGATTTGCAGGAGGAAACCAATGTCTGCCTCTTCTCTTAAACCTTTGAATCAACAAGTGGTAGTGGTTACTGGCGCTTCCAGCGGTATCGGGCTTTGCACGGCAAAGCTGGCTGCTGAGCGAGGCGCCAAAGTGGTACTGGTCGCGCGCAGCGCGGAAACGCTCAAGAAACTGGTGGAGCGGATCACAAATGCCGGCGGCGAGGCGATTTACGTTGTTGCGGATGTTGCCGATCGAGACAAAGTCCAGGCTGCAGTTCAGGAGGCATTAGCCCGCTTTGGCCGCATCGACACCTGGATCAACGATGCGGGCGTATCGATTTATGGCCGTCTCGATGAAGTGAGCGATGCAGATAGCCGCCGGCTTTTCGATATCAACTTCTGGGGAGTGGTAAATGGCTCTCTCGCGGCTTTGCCCCACCTGAAGGTGCAGGGGGGATCTCTCATTAATGTGGGAAGCGAAGTCTCCGAAGCCATCGTCCCTTTACAGGGTATGTATTCCGCATCCAAGCATGCAGTCAAGGGATTTACCGATGCGCTTCGCGTAGAAATCGAAGAAATCGACCAGGCGCCGGTTTCAATTACGCTGATTCAACCCACAGCGGTTAATACGCCTTTTCCGCAGCATGCGAGAAACTATATGAACAAGGAGCCCAAGCTGCCCCCGCCGCTGATCAATCCCGAACAGGTTGCGGAAGCAATTCTGAAAGCCGCGACGGAAGGCGGGCGTGACGTAAAGGTTGGCGCGATGGCAGTCGTCAATACAGCGGTATCGAAGTTGATGCCGAGCCTGGGCGATAAAATGTCTGCTAAAAGAGGAAGCGATCAACAGGAAAAGATCGCTCCTCTTCATCCGCAGGGCACGTTATATGAAGCTGGCGAGTCAGGTTCAGCGCACGGGTATGTATCTTAATGACAAAGAACTATCCTCTTGGCGGCTCAAGTTCCCGGTTTACATGGATTTCACAGGGAAACGCTTGATTATTTTGGATTTATGTGCGCCTCCGTACATAAAAAAGCACGACTGTTTATTAAGCTGGAATTACGTCTCGGCTTTTAATGGCAGGGATAAAGGCTTCCGAAGACATCAGTCCACCGGGACTCACTCGGGCTGCAATCACAATGTCAGCGGAAATTTTTTATATTTTGCTTATCAGGAGATAAATATGCCATCAGCAAAAAGCGGGAGCGGTACCAGCAAACGTGGTTTTGCTTCCATGGACGAGGACAAACAACGCGAAATCGCCAGCAAAGGTGGAAAAGCGGCCCACGAGAAGGGAACAGCGCATGAGTTTGACTCTGAGGAAGCCCGCGAAGCCGGCCGGAAGGGCGGCGAAGCCTCCCATGGTGGACATGGACACGGGGGAAGGAGTAGCTCCAGCAGCCGTTCTTCATCTTCCTCCTCCAGATCCGGTTCATCCGGACAACATGCAAAGGCCGGCAGCCATAAATGACTGGACGGGTTGCAATGGTTCAGTAATCGAGCGCAGAAAAGGTGGGTTTATCTCACCTTTTCTTTTTTAACCTTATCTTCAAGGAGTCATGCAAATGAATAGCATATTGACGTTGAAAAACAGGATTATGGTCTCCGTCGCGGCAGCAGCGCTGGTTCTGGGTGGAGCAGGCTTGGCCTATGCGCAGGGTGACACTTCAGGGCAGGGTGGTATGGCAGGACAATCCGGATCTTCCGGATCTCAATCAGGATCCAGTCAATATGATAAGGGGCAGAGGTCTGAAAAAGACCAGGGAGGCCAGGGGTACGAAAAACGGCATGGCCAGGGACATGGAAAAGACCATGGAAAAGACCATGGAAAAGGGCAGGGATCTGACAAGCATCATATGAAAGGCTCTCATAAAAAGGATATGGATTCGGGCAATACCGGCACTGGCGGTCCTCAGCCGGGAAGCACCAGCGGAGGCTCGGAGACCGGCGGGAGTGGAAACAAGTATTAAGGCTGTATTAGTGTACAGCTAGCTCGGCGGCCTGCTCGTATTACGCTTCTTAAGGGGCCTGCCTGAGGGACCGCCTGAGCCAATCTAAAATAAGGAAATAAGGAATTGAAGAAAAAGGGTGAGGCGTCTCACCTTTTTTCTGTCTCACCTTTTTTCTCTGTCTCGCCTTGTTCTTTTTAACCTCACCCTCAACAGTCTCGGGGAACAACGAGTCTTCTGCAAAACCGTTCTGGCGGCCTCTATAGCAATATCCCTGCGCTTGCTTTTGGTAAGTACTGAACGAGTTGATCAAGGCATACACTGTTTATCTGGCAAGCGGGCGGAAGCTTACGCCGCTCTGGTTATTGCTCTCCGGGCGTTGTAGGCAACTGTTCAGGCGCTCCTTCTTTCTTTTCGGGCATCCGCCTCAACCTGAGCAGATTCCGGAGATGGGCGCACACAAAAATAGTAATATAAAAAAGGGGAGGGGTTGCCCGCCCCCAATTTTTTACGTCTGATGCTAATCGTGTTTATTGCTCCGGCTGCCGCCCCTGGCATGTTCTTCGGACGAACCTCCATGCCTCGAGTGTGACTTATCATCGTCCCGATTATCTTTATGGCCGTGGCTGCCAGTCCTCGAATGTTGTTCCGAGGCGCCGCCATGACTGTGTTCCCCGCCTTTGCGGCCAATGCCCGACATATGTTCGTGGTCAGAACTGATCGATTCGCCGCCTTTGCGACCGATTTCGGCCATATGCCCGCGATCCTGGCTGACGGTTTCACCGCCCTTGCGTCCGATTTCCGCCATGTGTTCCCTGTCCTGGCTGACGGTTTCCCCGCCTTTGCGACCGATTTCTGCCATATGCCCGCGATCCTGGCTGACCGCTTCACCACCTTTATGGCCTGCCTCCCGCGCTTCTTCGGAGTTAAACTCGTGGGCCGTGCCTTTTTCATGAGCGGCGTGACCGCCCTTGCTGGCTATCTCCCGCTGCTTGTCCTCGTCCATGGAGGCAAAACCGCGATTGCTGGTTCCGTGTCCGCTGCTCTTATCATTCGTGTCACCGCGATGCGAATCGCGGCCTTCATGGGAGTCGCCTTCATGTGATCCACGCCCTTGGTGCGATCCAGGACCTCCGTGACCCCCGTCCTTGTCCTTTCTATCTGAGCTCATATCGATCTCCAGTATGCAATTTAAAAAGTAACCCGGCTGAAGTGGAGCTGCGTTGCCCTCGGCCGGGACTAGGGACTATCCTGCTGCTGCAGGGACTGATTGGATCAATCCGATTAACCCGATAAATCAGGAGCTTTTATAACATATGGAACTGTACGAGTTCGGTACGGCAGCACACGTTCGTGGGAAATACGAGCAGCTCGCTTATTCGATTCGTTTATTCGGAATCCATCAGTTCCTCTTTGCGCTCGGCTATTTCATTGCCGATTCCCTCTAGATCCATTTTGGATTTCTGTACTTTGGGGAACATTTTCTCTTCCTCTTCCTGTACATGATGATTAACATATTCCCCGAGCACCGTAACCACTGCGTCATACATTGGATCATCAATTTTCATCGACTTAATTTCGGAAATCAGGTCCTTGGCCGAGGAGTGCTCCACGAGGGCCTCATTCAGCAAGTCGTCATCCTTTATCGCTTCCCGGGCAGCGGGATAGAAGATTTCCTCTTCCAGTTGCGCATGGATGGTCAGCTCCTTGCAAATCTGCTGCGCCAGTTCTTCCTTCCCCTCCTGATCTTCCTTTTTTGTCAATTTTTCGTATTCCCTGAACAATTTTTTTACTTTAGCGTGGTCATCAGTCAACAGCTTGATCGCATCTTTTTGCGATTTGCTCGCCGTTTTGCCTGTCGGGGCCCGTCGTGTCGTGGTGCGGTTTGTGGTGGTGCTTTGGCTTGTTGGCATAAAACCTCCGAAAGTGGAAATGATGTTTGAATAATCCTGTCGGGAATGAGCAAGCATAAATCCTGATGAAGCGTGCTTGTAGCATCCGTAATTCCAACGGGGCCAACACTAACTTCCGAAGCGGGTGAATTCTGTTCGGTAAGCCACACTTATCTGCTTGAGCACATTCTGCGCGGCATATTTGCCCCCTTTTACCCTATTTAAAATGATGTTTTCCTGACGTCTGGCGGGATAGAGATACTCAGTGACCGTACATCCCGTAATACTCACGCATAATTGCCACAGTATTCCGGCGTCTTACCATTTCATGCTTATTCAATATTCTTTCGTCTTTCCCCTCTTCACCTGGCTGTTTTTATGTCGGCTTCCGAACAGAAGAAAGCGAGATCCGAGGTTAGGATAAAGTTATTCCTGCCATTATTTACAGAATAAGGTCCTGTGAATCGGGTTCAATCGGGCCGGACGATGGCATCATCGGCGTTCGGAATGCCGCGGAAAGAATCCAACTCAGATCAGGAGAGATAATTATGGCTTCAGGCAAAGACACAGCGAGCGGCAAAGATAGAGACAGTAATGCCCGCAGCAGTGGACATGGAACCAGCAGGCGCGGCTTCGCTTCAATGGATGGGGATAAGCAGCGGGAGATAGCCAGCAAGGGCGGTAAAGCCGCCCATGAGAAGGGCACCGCTCACGAATTCAATTCGGAGGAGGCGCGCGAGGCGGGCAAAGCTGCCCATGAGAAGGGCACTGCGCACGAGTTTACCTCAGAGGAGGCGCGCGAGGCCGGGCGCAAAGGTGGCCATGCCGCGCATGAGAAGGGGACTGCGCATGAGTTTACTTCAGAGGAAGCACGGGAGGCAGGCCGCAAAGGCGGAGAATCATCCCATGGGGGGCGTGGAGGAGTAGGTCTACCGAAGGATGAGGATGAGGCTGTGCCCTATAGCCATGGCGATTCTCGCGGCAGCCACTCCTCGTCTTCTGGCGTGAGTGACACCTCCCCCCAACGGGCCAGGGGCGGAAGCCACGGTCCGAAAAACAAGTAGCGAACGAACCGGTGGTAGTCCGAGCGGGCAGGCGGCCAGCCCGGGCAGATGACCTACGTTGTGGTTGCGAGAGACGAAAGCACACTTGTTGATCATATTCGCTTCAACTCGGAGCTTCACCAATGAAGACACCTGACGAAGGAGTGAATGCAACCAGGGAAAGCGGGGGAAGCAAATATATTCTAGCGTTGCCTGTTTCCGGAGAAGAGGAACGACCCGAGGGGCAAAAAGATGCTGAACGAAACGAGGAGCAAAATGCCCAACGCCGGGACTCGGGTTCCATCATTTTTGTAGGAACGGCAACTGTCATTATCCGTTACGCGGGATTGACTGTTCTCACGGACCCGAATTTCCTCCACAGGGGCGATCATGTACATCTCGGGTACGGGCTAACCTCGAAGCGCCTCACCAACCCCGCCATTGAGCTTGAGAATCTACCACCTGTCGATCTGATTGTGTTGTCGCACATGCACGAAGACCATTTCGACAGGTTTGTCCAAAAAAATCTCGATCGGAATATTCCTATCGTGACCACAAGCGAGGCGGGTGAGATTCTCAAAGAACTAGGTTTCATGAAGCTCTATCCCTTGAAAACGTGGGAAACGTTCACGGTGGAGAAGGGCAGCACAGCTTTAAGCGTCACCTCCATGCCAGGACGTCACGGACCTCCCGTGGTTGCCAAGCTTTTGCCGGAAGTGATGGGCTCCATCCTTGATTTTGGCTGGAAGATTCAACCGCGCCGCTACAGGATATATATTAGTGGGGACACGATGGTCTTCAAGGATATTCATGAGATTCCGCAGCGCTATCCGGGAGTGGACATGGCGCTGCTGCACCTTGGGGGCACCAGGCTGCTGGGGTTGGTCACCGTCACCATGGATGCGAAAGAGGGCATCAGAATGATGCGGATTATCGTCCCTAAAAAGGCGATCCCGATTCACTACAACGATTATGATGTTTTTAAGTCGCCATTAAGCGATTTCGAGAAGGAAATCGAGCAGGCGGGACTCAGGGACAAAGTCGTCTATTTGAAGCATGGGGATCAGTACGAGTTTTACCCGGACATCCGCTAACCGCCCTGCTAACTGGGCCTTTACCGGTTTTCACCTGGCTGTTAGTCCGCCCGCAATATGGTCGAGGGCTAGCTAGACAGATTCACGATCAAGGTAAGCAGGATGAATATTTTTTTGGCATCATTCCCCGGACCCCTATCGCCTCCCGATCACGCTAACTCTAGCAAAAAAACGGAATGAATATTCCGTGCATACTCCATCCATTTATCGCTGGTCGAGCGTACCTCTTCACTGGATTTCCGCTTTCGTGGTTTATTCGTACGGCAGCGTACGGAAGGATTCGACCATCGGGTTAGTATGTCGATACAGCAATTTTGCTGAATGACCGATTGGAGGACATAATGGAAAACTTCAAACTGAAAAATGCGGTCCGCTGCCTGGTATTCACAAGCGTTGTCATATTTGGCGCAGCCGGGCCGGCTCATGCGGCAGGCGCGGGAGACCAGGTAGGGGAACGCGGCGACATGTCTGGACAAGGGGGGCCAGTGTCGAAGCAACGTTCGCAGGGGGGGTCGCAAGGCCCACAGGCCGGTTCGCAGAGTGGTTCCCAAGGCGGCACGGGCAGTTCCGGTAGCTCG
>DATJHX010000098.1:0-2645 GCA_035493655.1 Nitrosospira sp. | reverse complement strand
ATGGGAAAGGATATTCAAAAGGGCGGCCAGGCTATTGAGAAATCATCAAAGTAGCTGGGAACGGCAGAAAACTGAATAGAAACGGATAATGGGGAAATCGGAATAGCTGATGGGAATAGCTGGTGAAAAAATTTGTTTCTTGTGAAGGGCTGGTGGTACCGCTGGATCGGGCGAACGTCGATACCGATGCGATCATACCCAAGCAATTTTTGAAATCCATCAAACGATCCGGTTTCGGCCAGAACCTGTTCGACGAGTGGCGCTATCTCGACCATGGCGAGCCGGGGATGGATACATCCCAGCGTACGCCTAATCCCGATTTCATACTCAACAAACCGCGTTATCGGGGTGCGGAGATATTACTCGCGCGCTCAAATTTCGGTTGCGGGTCCAGTCGCGAGCATGCGCCATGGGCGCTTCAGGACTACGGCTTCCAGGCAATCATCGCACCCAGTTTCGCCGATATTTTTTTCAACAATTGTTTCAAGATCGGTCTGCTTCCGATTGTGCTCGATGTACTGGCTGTGGATCAATTGTTTCGTGAAGTCGAAGCAACCGAAGGCTATCGGTTGGCAGTCGACTTGCAGGATCAGTCGGTAACAACTCCCGGTGGGGAACGCTTTCAGTTTGATATCGATGCTTTCCGCAAATACAGTCTGCTGAATGGTCTGGACGAGATTGGCCTGACCTTGAAACACTCGGACAAGATCAGAGCGTTCGAGGAGAAGCACCAGGTCGCGCAGCCTTGGTTGTTCGCGTGATACGAGTGGACGCAGGGTGGGCGGACGCAGGGTAAGAGGGAAAGTGGCTTGATGAAAATCGCAGTGCTGGCCGGTGATGGAATCGGTCCGGAAATCGTTGCTCAAGCCGTGCGCGTACTGGAAGCGCTAAGGAGCGACGGGTTAAAAATTGAGCTGGAACCCGGTCTGTTGGGAGGGTGTGCGGTTGATGCGGCTGGCGAGCCATTTCCTGAAGCGACGCGTAAGCTTGCAGAAGACGCCGATGCTGTCCTCCTGGGGGCGGTGGGTGGGCCGCAATATGACGTGCTGCCGCGCGCGCTACGGCCGGAAAGGGGCTTGCTGGGCATACGCAAGGCCTTGAACCTTTTTGCCAATCTTCGCCCGGCGCTGCTCTACCCCGAGCTCGCCAACGCCTCGACCTTGAAGCCCGAGGTAGTGGCGGGCTTGGACATTCTTATCGTAAGAGAATTGACCGGTGACATCTATTTTGGTGAGCCGCGGGGAATCGAACAGCGTGATGGCCAGCGCGTTGGCTTCAACACTATGATATACAGCGAAGCGGAGATCGCAAGAATTGCCCGGGTGGCCTTCGCGGCGGCACGTAAACGCAACCGCAGGCTTTGCTCGGTTGACAAGATGAATGTGCTCGAGTGCACTCAGTTATGGCGCGACGTGGTGACCGAGGCGGCCAGGGAATATCCGGATATCGAGCTCTCGCACATGCTGGTGGATAACGCAGCGATGCAACTGATACGCAACCCCAGGCAATTCGATGTGATGGTGACGGGCAACATGTTCGGGGATATTCTGTCGGACGAGGCGTCCATGCTGACGGGCTCGATCGGCATGCTGCCGTCCGCTTCGCTCGACGAGAATAACAAGGGACTGTATGAGCCGATACACGGTTCAGCCCCTGACATTGCCGGAAAAAATCTGGCTAACCCGCTGGCAACCATATTATCAGCGGCAATGATGCTGCGGTATACCTTCGATCTGGAACCGGCCGCCGCGCGCATTGAAAATGCTGTAAAGAAAGTGCTGGCACTAGGTTACCGTACGGCGGATATTTACGAATCGGGAATGAAAAAGGTCGGTACCGCGGAGATGGGCGACGCTGTGCTGGCCAATATCTAAGCATTCAAGTAGAGGCGATCAATGAAGCGAGTAGGATTTATAGGCTGGCGCGGCATGGTGGGCTCGGTCCTCATGCAGAGAATGCGGGAAGAAAACGACTTCGCATTAGTGGAACCGGTATTTTTCACAACATCCCAGAAAGGCGGTAAAGGTCCGGATATCGGAAAGGAAGCGCCCCCGCTTAAGGATGCGTACGACATAGACGGGCTCAAGGCCATGGATATTCTCATCTCCTGCCAGGGCGGCGACTACACCAGTGAGATTTTCGGCAAGCTGCGCCAGGCCGGCTGGCAGGGATACTGGATCGACGCGGCCTCGACGCTGCGCATGGGGAAAGATGCTGTCATCATACTTGACCCGGTCAATATGCCGGTTATCAAGCAGGCTTTGCACGATGACGTAAAGAATTACATTGGCGGAAATTGCACTGTAAGCCTGATGCTGATGGCCGTGGGCGGATTGTTCGAGCAGGATATGGTCGAATGGATGAGTGCGATGACTTATCAGGCGGCGTCCGGAGCCGGCGCGCAGAACATGCGGGAATTGCTGCTGCAGATGGGCGAAGCCCATCGCGTGGCAAAAGACCTGCTCGACGATCCGGCCTCAGGCATCCTCGACATAGATCGCGAGGTGGCTGGAACTCTGCGCAACGGTAATTTTCCGACCGAGAACTTCGGCGTGCCGCTGGCAGGCAGCCTCATACCATGGATAGACAGGGATCTTGGCAATGGACAGACCCGGGAAGAATGGAAGGGCCAGTCCGAAACAAAC
>DATJHX010000097.1:0-6024 GCA_035493655.1 Nitrosospira sp. | reverse complement strand
CATTTCGCGCTGGTAAGTGGCGCGCATTGCGCGACGAGTGCTGTCCATTACTGTACTGACATCCATACCCTGCTGACGTTTGTGTTTCATGAATTCGCGAAAGCCGGCCTCGAATATGCGTTCCATGCTGCCCGCCGTATGACGCGAACCGGCGGCACTCTGAAAAAGGGCGTTGAGATCGGTTCCTTTCCAGAAAACATTCTCGAATTCATCGCTCTGCCTCATGGCCTGGCGAATGACGAACAGCTTGCGAAAGATGTACCACCAGGACATGAAGGAAGTTATCAGCAACAACACCATCACCAGTTGTACCGGCAGGCTGGCGCTGCCGATGAGATGGAGGAAAGATAAGTCCTGGCTGACCGAGGGGCTCATGCGCGAGTTTCCAGCTTGTGGCGCAACGGTGCGGGCAAGCTCACCGGCTTGAGGCTCTCGGCACCTACACATACTACCTGGACAGTGGCGCGGGTAAGGGTATCCGGATCACGCATTACCTGTTGCGAGATCGTTATGCGGCTTCTCCCCAGCTCCATCGCCTGCACGCTGATGCGCAGCAGGTCATCCAGCAGAGCCGGCCTGAAGTATTCGATGCTAAATGAACGAATCATAAAAATCACCTTGTGAACCTGAATCAAAGAGTGAATATCGAAGCCCAGCTCCCGCAGCCATTCGTAACGGGCGCGCTCCATGAAATCGAGATAAGTGGAATGGTAAACCACGCCTCCTGCATCCGTGTCCTGATAATAGACACGGACGGGCAGGGAAAAAATCTTGCTGGGACTATTGGAGAATTTATCAGCTTTCGCTGTTTTTATAAGTTGCAACTGAGACATAAAAAAGAGCTAATCCAAAATAAAGTTAAGCGCGAGGTTGGAGTAAGGATGAGACGTGGTTAGAGTGACCGCTCATCTTCCCACAACTCTCCGTTTAAGCCACTCAATCCCGTCTTTGGCAAGGCCAGTCCGAAGTGCTGGTAAGCGATAGCAGTGGCCATGCGGCCGCGTGGTGTGCGCTTCATATAGCCCTGCTGTATCAAATAGGGTTCCAGTACATCTTCGATGGTGCCACGTTCTTCGCTTATGGCGGCAGCGAGGTTATCGACTCCTACAGGCCCCCCGCCGAATTTTTCCATTACAGTCAGGAGCAGCTTCCTGTCCATCACATCGAGGCCGATCGCATCGACGTCAAGCATAATAAGCGCCGCATCCGCTACCTGGCGGGTAATATGGCCGCTGGCCTTCACTTCGGCAAAATCGCGTACGCGGCGCAGTAGACGGTTGACGATACGGGGTGTGCCGCGTGAACGACGTGCGATCTCCATAGCGCCATCGGAAGAAATTTCCGCATTCAGCAAACTTGCAGATCGCGCTACAATTTTGGTCAATTCTTCCACAGAGTAGAATTCCAGACGCGATATTATGCCGAAACGGTCCCGCAAGGGGTTGGTCAGCATACCCGCCCGAGTGGTGGCGCCAACCAGGGTGAAGGGCGGCAAGTCCAGCTTGACCGATCTTGCGGCCGGGCCTTCGCCGATCATGATGTCAAGCTGATAATCCTCCAGCGCCGGGTAAAGAATCTCTTCTACAACCGGCGAAAGGCGGTGTATTTCGTCTATAAAGAGTACATCGTTGGGCTCGAGGTTGGTCAACAGCGCAGCCAGATCGCCCGGGCGCTCCAGGACGGGACCGGATGTCTGGCGCAGACTCACGCCCATTTCCCTGGCAATGATGTGAGCCAGCGTCGTCTTGCCCAAGCCGGGCGGACCAAAAAGCAGGACGTGATCGAGTGCTTCCCGGCGCCGCCGGGCCGCCTCGATGAATATCTGCAACTGCCCGCGGATCTTTTCCTGGCCGACGTATTCGTCGAGATGCTTGGGCCGCAGCGCGCGCTCCATCTCCTCTTCCCTCGGCGAGACAGGCGTGGAAGTGGTTATTCGATCAGTCTCAATCATCCAATAATGCGTTTATCCTGAATTTCCGCAATCGTAACAAGAGATAGATTTATCAGTTTTATTGATCCGGCAAGCAAACAAGCACAAAAGTCAAACAGCCAAAAGTACATCATATCGGCGGAAGCCGGTACCCGACGGCATTGAAAAGTACGCCCTTGCTGACCTGGGCTGGATTCCGGGTCAAGCCCGGAATGACGGGATTCGGGTATTTTTCCAGCCGGATAAACAAAATTCAGGCTCAGCCTTTAATCCGCCTTAATGTACCTGCCTTGGTATCCGCTTCGGGTTATCGCTACTTTTCTTTTGAAAGAAATTTCAATGCCTGGCGTATGCCATCGGACACGGTGACGTCCGGGGATAGTTGCCTTATCGCCCAATTGGCTTCACGGTCATTATACCCCAGAGACAACAGGGCATTGAGCACGTCGCTTTCGCTTGTGGATGAGCGGGCGGCCGCCGCCGTACCTGCTGCAGCAGTCAGACCCGGTTCCAGCTTGTCGCGCAACTCGAGCAACAGCCGTTCCGCAGTTTTCTTGCCGATACCGGGAATCCTGATCAGCCGCCCGCTGTCCTGGGCAACGACCGCCTGATGCAGATCAGCGACGCTCAAGCCGGACAGCAGGGCCAAGGCAGTCCTTGCGCCAACACCGGAAATTTTTACGAGCTGGCGAAAAGCCTGCCGCTCCGCTTCGGTGAAGAAACCAAAAAGCAAGTGCGCGTCCTCCCGGACGACGAGATGGATATGGAGTGTTATCGGGTTTCCTAGAGCAGGCAGGTTATAGAACGTGCTCATCGGTACGTCAATTTCATAACCTACACCCTGGACGTCAACCAGCACCAGCGGTGGAAGTTTCTCCAGCAGCACACCCGTTATCCGGCCGATCATCCTAAATCCGGCAGTTGGACGGGGTGGAGTGTGCGGTTTTTGGGGTGCAGGGCAAGGCGCAACGACGCGGAATGGTCATTCCATTCCAAGGAGTTGCAACGCAAACATGTGCCGCAAAAAACGTGCAATCCGCCTTGTAGCGAATTCATCATAAAGGTGAAGCTCAAGTGTTAAAAAGCAAGTTTGTTGAATCAACGGATGAACTTAAAAACGAGCGATCAACTACCGGATTTAGGATTACACGAGTCTCCCGCGCTTCATACGGTAGCCCGCTGTTGAGATCCTGCCCAGCCCCAATCCGCCATGGGCATGGCAAATCGCACAGGCAAGAGCATCCGCTGCGTCGGCGCTGGGACTGCTGCCTAGCTGTAACAACCGCCTGACCATTTCCTGGACCTGTTCTTTTTTTGCGTGGCCCTTACCGACGACCGCCTGCTTGATCTGAAGCGCAGTATATTCGGCAACGGCAAGATTGTTCAGCACCGCAGTGCAAATCGCGGCGCCGCGCGCCTGCCCCAGCATCAACGTAGATTTAGGATTAACATTAACGAACACTTGCTCCACCGCGACGTGTTCGGGGCGGTGGAGGGCGATGACTTCGCCGAGATGATCCATAATGGACTTCAGGCGCAGCGGCAGCTCGCCATCCAGCGTTTTGATACAACCACTGGCGATATAGGACAGTTTGCCGCCTGTCTGATCGATGATCCCGAAACCTGTGATGCGCAGGCCGGGGTCAATGCCTAGGATACGGATTTAAAAACCTCTTTATGCCAGACGATAAAAAATCTATTCGTCCATCACCGCAGTCGTATAGACCTCTTGCACATCGTCAATGTTTTCCAGCGCATCCAGCAGCTTCTGCATTCTTGTCGCATCGTCTCCGATCAGTGCCGTCTCATTGACTGGCTTCATCGTTACTTCGGCCAGTTCCGGCTTGAAACTCGCTTTCTGCAGCGCCTCCCTGATTGCGACAAATTCATAAGGTGCGGTAATGACCTCAATGCTGCCATCGTCGTTGGCGATAACGTCGTCCGCGCCCGCATCAAGCGCCGCTTCCATCAACTTGCCCTCATCAGTGCCAGGGGCGAACAACAGTTGCCCGCAATGCTTGAACTGAAATGCCACCGATCCATCCGTGCCGAGATTTCCGCCGTATTTGGTGAAGGCGTGGCGCACATCCGCTACGGTACGCACACGATTATCTGTCATGCAATCGACCAGTACCGCCGCCCCCGCGATGCCATAGCCCTCGTAACGAATCTCCTCGTAATTCACGCCTTCAAGATCGCCACTGCCCCGCTTGATCGCACGCTCCACGTTATCCTTGGGCATGTTTTGTTCATACGCCTTGTCAACCGCCAGGCGCAGCCGCGGATTGCTGTTGGAATCGCCCCCACCCATCCGCGCGGCAACGGTAATTTCCTTGATAAGGCGCGTAAAAATCTTGCCGCGCCTGGCGTCCTGCGCGGCCTTTTTGTGCTTGATGTTAGCCCACTTGCTGTGACCTGCCATGATGCGTATGCCTATTCCCTATATTGAAGTGGTGCAATGTTATCATCCTCGTCAAGCGCCACAAAGCAGCGTATACCATATGCCATAATGCTCCAGTCTAAATAATATGTTGCGGCGCTTACCGCGGCCATCCATATGGCGTCATATCGAGTGGCTGAGGCTTGTCGAGGATCAGGTTGACTAAAAGATGCGCGCTACCTGGCGCCATGGTGATGCCATAACGGTAATGGCCGCTATTGAGATAAAGATTGGGAATTGAAGGGTGGCGATCAATGATGGGTATGTTGTCTGGCGATCCTGGACGCAATCCCGCCCAATGACCGGCAACAGTTTCTTCATTCAACGCAGACAAGAGCGCGTGCGCCTTTGACAGCAATAACTCACGCGCTTCGGCGGTTGGCAGCTTCTCGAAACCGGCTTCCTCAAGCGTGCTGCCTGCGAGAATATGTCCATCCCGGCGCGGGATCAAATAAAAATAATCGCAATCCCGCAGCACGATTGTTTTCAACAGATCAGGCTGCACCTTGAACAGCAGGATTTGGCCTCGTACCGGCCAGATATTGAGCTTTAACGCATGCTCGCCCAAAAGCTCTCGGCTCCATGCACCGGCAGCCAAAATATAATGATCCGCGGAATATTCGATTCCCTGGCTCGTCCTGATCGATTGAACACGCCCGTGCTCTATCTTTAACTCACAAGCTTCGGCGTGTTCAATAATTTTTCCACGGGCCAGATGCACGGCCTGTATCAGGGCCCGTAACAATCGGGGATTGCGAACCTGGCACACACCGGGGAGCCAAAGGGCCGCTTCGTCGCGGACCAATGCAGGGGCAATTTCGCGAGAGCGAACTCGTCTCAAAGGAAACGCATGACGTCGGCACCAGTCTTCCGCCATGGGGTAGCGAGCGTCCTGCCGGGCAAGTACGAATTTCCCGGGATGCTCTGGCAGCAACCCCGGCAATACCAGCATCCCGCTTGCCTGATACTCGGGATCAATGCCTGTTTCCGTAATCAGTGCTTCGATAAATTCGGGAAACAGCATGCTGCTTAACTGCGTTAAGCGGGTTACGGGTTCGGAATAATCCCATGGCAACAGGGGTGAAAGAATACCGGCGCCCGCCCACGATGCCCCACGCCCACAATGCTCACGCTCAAGTATTGTCACACTTGCCCCGGACCGAAGCAATTCGTGGGCTGTAGCAAGCCCGGCAATGCCGCCGCCTATGACAAAAACATCACTGATCAAATGGTTGATTCCCAAAAAACAGGTATTTTAAACCCGAATTCCTGAGGGAAATGAGATAGGAAGCAATTGCAGAATGGGATGAGCTTGATCCAAAAAACTTTATATCAAGAGGACGAGCCGGTATAATGCACGTCCCCTGCCATCTTTGGGCCGTTAGCTCAGCCGGTAGAGCAGCGGACTTTTAATCCGTTGGTCGGCAGTTCGAATCTGCCACGGCCTACCAGTCCCGAATCGGAGACGCTGTGCGCGTCGGAGTGATGGCCGCGCTTGGCTCGGCAGTGCTCTTCGGCTTGAGCACGCCGCTCGCCAAGATTCTCGTCGGCGACGTACCACCGCTGACGTTGGCAGGCCTGCTTTACGGCGGGTCGGGTCTCGGCCTGGCACTCGTATTGGCGGGTCGCCGTTCATGGCGCCCGCGCGCATCTT
>DATJHX010000096.1:0-5401 GCA_035493655.1 Nitrosospira sp. | reverse complement strand
ATGCATTTCTGGCTTCCCAAACCGGCTATCAGGGGTAACACTGGCATAAAATAGTTTACTGAGCGCATTCCTTTTATCAATCGCTGGAAGGCCGATCAGTGGCTTATTCCCTGATCTCTACCCTGCTGACATCCCTGTTTCCTGCCCAATTCCAGTTGTTGCATTCCTCTCTCCATATCTTGCGTATTCCGCTTCATTTTTTCCCGTGGCTACTCGCGGCCCCAGCCTGCACGCCTTCTTCCGCTATAATGGCTGGTCCCACGGCAAACCGGGCAACTCATCAATAGAATAGCGGTCATGGAACTCGAAAAAAGCTTCAACCCTCGTACCATCGAAAACCATTGGTATTCAGTTTGGGAAGCCGCGGGCTATTTCAAGCCGCTCTCCAGCCGTACCCATGCTGAGGCAATTCCTGCTTATTGCATCATGCTGCCTCCTCCCAATGTAACCGGTACATTGCATATGGGGCACGCGTTTCAGCATACGTTGATGGATGCGCTTATCCGCTATCACCGCATGCGCGGCAACAACACGTTGTGGCAGCCGGGAACGGATCACGCGGGGATTGCAACCCAGATTGTGGTGGAACGCCAACTGGATCAGCAAAACGTCAACCGCCACGACCTGGGCCGTGAAGAATTTGTCAATCGGATATGGCAATGGAAAGAGGAATCCGGCTCTACCATTAGCCGCCAGATGAGGCGGCTGGGCGCTTCCTGCGACTGGTCGCGTGAGCGCTTTACCATGGACGCGGGGTTATCGAGAGCCGTCACCGAAGTTTTTGTGCGGCTCTATCGCGACGGGCTTATCTATCGCGGCAAACGCCTGGTAAATTGGGATCCGGTACTGCAGACCGCGGTGTCTGACCTGGAGGTGATATCGATCGAGGAAGAAGGATCTCTCTGGCATATCCGTTATCCGCTGGAAAAAATTGAAGGAATAATCTCGGATGAGGCGGAGGCAGACGATCTGATCGTTGCGACGACCCGCCCTGAAACCATGCTGGGCGATATGGCTGTCGCCGTGCATCCGGATGACATGCGTTATCAGCACCTGATCGGCCGACATGTGCGCCTGCCATTATGCGAGCGCAGCATTCCCGTCATTGCCGATGCCTACGTCGATCCCGAATTCGGCACGGGATGCGTGAAAATCACCCCCGCGCATGACTTCAACGACTACCTGGTGGGACAGCGCCATAAGCTCATTCCTCTCAACATCTTGACTCTGGATGGAAGGATCAACGATCTGGCGCCAGTCGAATATCAGGGACTGGATCGTTTCGACGCCCGCAGGAAAGTTGTCGCGGATCTGGAACAGCAGGGTTTTCTGGTTGAAACCAGGCCGCATAAACTGATGGTGCCGAGGGGCGACCGAACTCATGCGGTCATCGAGCCGATGCTCACCGATCAATGGTATGTGGCGATGGAAGGCCTGGCGAGACGCGGCCTGGAAGTGGTGGCGAACAGGCAGATCAAATTTGTCCCGGACAACTGGACCCATGTTTATAACCAGTGGCTCGAAAACATCCAGGACTGGTGCATTTCCCGTCAGTTGTGGTGGGGACACCGGATTCCCGCATGGTATGACGAGGATAGCAATATCTTTGTCGCACACACCCTGGAGGAAGCACAATCTCAGGCTGGCGCACGCAAGCTTGTTCAGGATGAGGACGTGCTCGATACCTGGTTTTCGTCCGCACTGTGGCCGTTCTCCACTCTGGGCTGGCCGGAAAAAACGCCGGAGCTTGAAACCTTTCTACCGACTTCGGTCCTGATTACCGGTTTTGACATCATTTTCTTCTGGGTGGCGCGCATGGTAATGATGTCGTTGTACTTCACCGGCAAGGTGCCGTTCCGGGAAGTCTATGTAACCGGCCTGATTCGGGATGCGGAGGGCCATAAGATGAGCAAATCCAAAGGCAACGTGCTTGATCCATTGGATCTTATAGATGGCATTACCCTTCCGGAACTAATCTTCAAGCGCACGACCGGCCTAATGAATCCGCGGCAGGCTGAATCCATTGAAAAACTCTCGCGCAAGCATTTTCCCGAAGGTATTCCCGCGTTCGGCGCCGATGCGCTGCGTTTCACCTTTGCCAGTCTCGCTTCGCATGGCCGCGACATTAAATTCGATATGCAGCGTTGCGAAGGTTATCGAAACTTCTGTAACAAGCTTTGGAACGCGACGCGCTATGTGTTGATGAACTGTGCGGGAAAAGATACCGGGTTGATTGCAGATCCAACCACACCCCCGGGTGGCGCGCCACTCCTGCACTATTCGGACGCCGACCAATGGATCATCACCCGCCTCCAATATGCCGAAAGCGCGGTCAGCGAGGCTTTTGACGAATATCGCTTCGATATCGCAGCCCGGGAAATCTATGAGTTTGTCTGGGATGAATACTGTGACTGGTACGTGGAGTTTGCCAAAGTGCAGTTAAACGCGGAAGGTGCCGCAGCGGAGCCATTTCAACGCGCGACCCGCCACACGCTGGTGAAGGTACTGGAAGCTGCATTGCGCCTTGCCCATCCCATCATTCCCTTTATTACCGAGGAACTGTGGCAAAACGTCGCACCCCTTGCCGGAAAAGAAGGTGCGAGCATTATGCTCCAGCCCTACCCCGCGCCCGATCCGGCAAAAACCAGCGAAAAAGCGGCGGCGCGTGTCGCTTTGCTAAAGGACATGATTAACGCCTGCCGTACGCTGCGCGGAGAAATGAGCCTGTCCCCTGCATCCAGAGTGCCTCTGCTTGCGACAGGGAAGAAGCCGGTACTCATTGAATTCACTCCATACCTGACGGCCCTGGCGAAATTGTCCTCTGTTGAAATCCTCGATGAATTGCCCGATGCCGAGGCGCCGGTCGCAATCGTCGGCGAGTTCAGATTGATGCTGAAGATCGAGGTCAACATTGGGGAGGAGCGCGCCCGGTTGGCCAAAGAAATATCGCGGATCGAGGGTGAAGTCGTCAAGGCGGAAAACAAGCTTGGCAATGCCAGTTTCGTCGAACGCGCACCGCCCAGGGTGGTGGAGCAGGAAAAGGACCGGCTGGCCAGCTTCGGCGCAATGCTGAAGAAACTGAGGGAGCAATTGCAGAAACTGGACAAATAAGTAATCCCTGATAAGTCGTCAGCCCCGGCCCGTTGCCAATTCCTTCTGTCGCGGCTGGCTGCCTTCCTATTCATGATTTCCCTGTCCATGAACTCATGTAAATACTTCAAGTATCCTTCATGGGTGCGTTATAATTGCTGGAAATAATGAAGAAATGTCTCTAGCTCTGCCTTAAAGCAGGCAGAGCTCATGGAAGTAGAAGGGGGGATAATTATAATCGTCTTGTTAGGTGGGCCTGGGGCAGGCAAAGGCACCCAAGCCAATTATATTAAGGAACGCTTCGGCATCCCGCAGATTTCAACCGGGGATATGTTACGCGCCGCAGTCAAGGCGGGTACTGAGCTGGGTATCATGGCGAAGAAAATCATGGATGCGGGAGGTCTGGTATCCGATGACATCATTATCGGTCTGGTTAAAGCACGTATCGCGCAGCCTGACTGCAGAAACGGTTTTCTCTTCGACGGATTCCCTCGCACCATCCCGCAGGCGGATTCAATGAAAGCCGCAGGCGTACAAATCGATTTCGTCATTGAAATTGACGTGTCCGACGAAGAAATAATCAGCCGATTGTCCGGCCGCCGGGTGCACCCGGGCTCGGGCCGTATTTACCATGTCATATTCCATCCGCCGAAGGTGGATAATAAGGATGACGTAACCGGCGAGCCGCTCATACAGCGTGACGACGACAAGGAGGAAACAGTAAGAAAACGACTGGAAACCTATCACGCCCAGACCAAACCATTGGTAGAATATTACGCAAGATGGTCAGCACATGGCGGGAAGGGTGCCCCCAGATATGTGAAAATAGCAGGGATCGGATCGGTTGAAAATGTCCGCGATGCGATTTTCGCGTCACTGAAATAACTTCAATCAAAGTTCCTGGCAGGACTTGGATCTTTAGTTTTTTCGTTGGTTTTTACCCGCCTTTTTAACTCGTGAACAAAGCGGTACCGCAGCGGTAACGATCCCGAACGTTGCCGCATGCATTAATGGCGCGCTGCGCGAATCTAAAGCGTCAGGGCGGAAGCGTGCCGGTCGATATGGCGAAGATAGGACAAGGATATTGACAAGGATTGACAAGGATTCTAATTATCAGGGGAGAAACATGGCAGCAAAGAACGGCTTTTACGCTCAGTCCGGCGGGGTCACCGCCGTTATCAATGCTTCCGCTGCTGGGGTCATTGAAACCGCGCGCCAGCATGAAGAAAAGATTGGCAAGGTTTACGCAGGCCGCAACGGGATTATTGGCGCACTTACCGAAGATCTGATCGATACCAGCCTGGATTCCGTCGAGGCAATCAAGGCTCTGCGTCATACTCCATCAGGCGCATTTGGATCCTGTCGCTATAAGCTGAAAAGCCTGGAGCAGAACAGACGTGAGTACGAGCGTCTGATGGAAGTATTCAAGGCGCACGACATCGGCTATTTCTTTTATAACGGCGGCGGGGATTCCGCCGACACCTGCCTCAAGGTGTCCCAACTGGCCGGTACGCACGGCTATCCCATTCAAGCCATTCATGTGCCAAAAACGGTGGATAACGATCTCCCCATCACGGATTGCTGTCCCGGTTTCGGCTCGGTAGCGAAATACATTGCTGTTTCAACGCTTGAAGCAAGCTTTGACGTAGCCAGCATGTCGAAAACATCCACCAAAGTATTCGTCCTCGAAGTGATGGGGCGGCACGCTGGCTGGATTGCGGCCGCGGGCGGCCTGGCGTCCAGCGCCGGCCGTGAAATACCCATCGTTATTCTTTTCCCGGAGATTCCATTCGAAAGGGATAAATTCCTCGCGAAGGTGGATGAGCATGTCAAAAAATTCGGCTACTGCTCGGTGGTGGTGTCGGAAGGGGTAAAAGGAGAGGATGGCAAGTTCCTTTCCGATCAGGGATTGCGCGACGCTTTCGGCCACGCCCAACTGGGCGGTGTTGCGCCCGTCGTGGCAAATATCGTCAAGGAAGGGCTCGGGCTTAAATATCACTGGGGCGTAGCGGATTATCTGCAACGCGCCGCCCGCCATATCGCATCAAAAACCGACGTGGAGCAGGCTTATGCAATGGGAAAGGCCGCGGTGGAATTCGCCCTCGGAGGGCACAACTCGGTCATGCCGACGATAGAGCGTGTTTCCAATAAACCCTACAAGTGGCAGGTGGGCATGGCGCAGCTATCCAATGTTGCCAATGTTGAAAAAATGATGCCCAAGAACTTCATCAGCGACGATGGTTTCGGGATTACCGATGAATGCCGGGAATACCTTATGCCTCTCATCGAAGGGGAAGACTATCCTCCTTAT
>DATJHX010000095.1:0-4168 GCA_035493655.1 Nitrosospira sp. | reverse complement strand
ATTCGCTGATTTTCGGGTGGCGGGAATCAACCGTTTATCCGTTGGTATCCAGAGCTTCAGCTCCAAGCACCTTCAATCGCTGGGCCGGATACATGATGGCGGGGAAGCTCATCGGGCGGTAGAAATTGCCCGGAAGAATTTCGACAATGTGAATCTCGACCTGATGTATGCCTTGCCGGATCAAACGCTTGAAGAGGCGCAAAATGACATCGAAACCGCGATAGCATGTGGCGTGGGCCACATCTCCGCTTACCATCTGACCCTCGAGCCGAATACATTATTCCATCGTTATCCTCCATCCCTGCCTGATGACGACTCAGCGGCGGAAATGCAAGTAACGATCGAGCAAACGCTCGCAAGCGCCGGTTACATCAACTATGAAACATCCGCGTTTGCGCAAGCGGGGCGAGAATCACGCCACAATATGAACTACTGGCTGTTTGGGGATTACCTGGGCATAGGCGCGGGAGCGCATAGCAAGATCAGCTTTCCGGATAAAATCCTCCGCCAGGTGCGATACAAGCAACCCAAGGAGTACCTGGCCAAAGCGAGGCCGGGGATGACTGCTGTCGGCCCGCCCCTCATGGAACAGCATGAAGTCGGCCGCAATGATCGCGCATTTGAATTCATGATGAATGCGCTGCGCCTTACGAAAGGCTTTGCAACGGAAACGTTCGTGGAGCGTACCGGCTTGCCTATCACCACCATTCAGCGGCAATTGGAGGAAGCTGAGCGACGCGGCCTCATAGAGCGCGACTATCGGCGCATCGCGCCCACACTTACCGGCCGGCGCTTCCTGAATGATCTGTTGCAGCTATTTCTTCCGGAGAAGAGCAAAGCGTAAGGCTCGGTCTATTTTTTCGAAATATCTATTTTTTTCGAAATATCAGATCCCATACCTCATGCCCTAAGCGCAAACCGCGCTGTTCGAACTTGGTCAAAGGACGATATTCCGGTCGTGGTGCAAAGTCGGCAGCAGTATTTACCAGGAGCGGCTCATTGCGCAGCACGTCCAGTATTTGTTCCGCGTAATCCTTCCAGTCGGTCGCAGCGTGAATATACCCGCCGCGCTTCAGATGAAGGCAGAGCAGTGCAATGAATCCAGGTTGTATCAGCCGGCGTTTGTGGTGCCGCGTCTTGGGCCACGGGTCGGGGAAAAAGATATGCACGCCGTCCAGGCACTCGGGCGGCAGCATATGTTGCAGCACTTCCACCACGTCATGCTGGATAACGCGAACATTCGTTAATCCGAGCTCATCGAGTTGCTTGAGCAGGCTTCCCACCCCAGGGGTATGAACTTCAACCGCGATATAGTCTTGTCCGGGACTCTCTCTGGCGATCGCAGCGGTTGTTTCGCCCATGCCGAAACCGATCTCGAGAAACGTGGACGCGCTTCTGCCAAAGGTACTTTGCAGATCAAGCGGTTTTTTTTCGAAGGGAATGCCATATTTCGGCAGCAGCGCCACATACGCGCGATGCTGGGCGCTGGAAACACGGCCTTGGCGAAGGACAAAGCTACGGATTGGGCGATGCTCTGTCACGTAATCACGTAAGGGAGGGGAAAACCCTCAATCATGACGCCTTGGTTCTGTCTGTGCCCGTGGAACTGTTGGGAACGCTGGTAACACTAGCGATAGTACCGGTAACTGGAGAGCTGGGACTGGCGCTATAGAGTTTTTTTGCCATGCGCCCGGCCAGATAGGCTTCGCGTCCCGCCTCGACCGCTTTTTTCATGGCCGAAGCCATCAATACCGGATTTCGCGCGGCGGCAATAGCCGTGTTCATCAATACGCCATCACAGCCCAGCTCCATGGCAATGGCCGCATCGGAAGCGGTACCGACACCCGCATCCACGATTACAGGAACCTTGGCATTCTCGATAATGATCTGCAAATTCCATGGGTTCAAAATTCCCATGCCGGAGCCGATCAGTGAAGCCAGAGGCATGATTG
The DNA here is from genome assembly GCA_035493655.1 of Nitrosospira sp. Lineage (GTDB taxonomy): Bacteria > Pseudomonadota > Gammaproteobacteria > Burkholderiales > Nitrosomonadaceae > Nitrosospira. The sequence goes on along the minus strand of DATJHX010000095.1, from coordinate 2,216 downwards.
CGACACAGCCGATTTCTTCAAGTTGCCTGGCCAGGATAGGGTCATCAGAGGTGTAGACCATCACCTGGAAATCTTCCTTTATCAGGATTTCAGCAGCCTTGATGGTTTCCACCATGTTGGGATAGAGAGTTCTCGGATCCCCAAGGACCTCCAGCTTTACCAGGCTGTGTCCATCCAGAAGTTCTCGCGCCAACCGCAAGGTACGCACAGCATCCTCCACGGTATAACAACCGGCCGTGTTGGGGAGCAAGGTGTATTGCGAGGGCGGCAGTACGTCCAGCAGATTCGGCTCATCGGGATTCTGGCCGAGATTGGTGCGGCGGATGGCTACCGTGATGATCTGTGAACCACTGGCTTCGACCGCTGCGCGCGTCTCGGCAAAGTCTTTGTATTTCCCGGTACCCACCAGGAGCCGCGAAGAATAAGCTTTGCCCGCGATGATCAGATTGTCCAAAATGACTTATCCCCCTGCCTTTAGCCGCCACCAACGGCTACCACAATTTCAATCCGGTCACCATTTTCGAGAAGCGGTTGATCGAACCTGCTGCGCGGGACAATTTCGCCATTGCGCTCCACCGCAATGCGCTTGCCTTGCAACGCCATGTGTTCCAGCAACTGGGCGACAGTCAGCTTTATCTCATCGGAGCTTTGCATCTTTCCCTCCATTTGACTGGAAGAAGGGAAATCCCGGGATTGGCCATTAACGATAAGTTGGGTCATTAAAGGAGCCATCCTGAGCGGATATGCTGCCTATTGGTGCGTTTTAAGCTATAACATTGAGACATTATCGATTCAGCCAGATTGGTTTAATAGGTGGATTATACGGTGGAGCGATTTCATAGTCGATGATGAGGAATAAAGCTCGAATAAAGCTCCGTCGCTTCATTTTCGTGCCGTATCTACGCGAAAGCCTCATGTATAATCGGCACAATCCAGCTCCGTAGCGGGTGTAGCTCAATGGCAGAGCAGAAGCTTCCCAAGCTTACGACGAGGGTTCGATTCCCTTCACCCGCTCCACCCTTCCCCATCATAAAGAGCAAAACCTGTCCGGGCAAGCATGAGTTCGTTTGCGGATAAAATGATCCGCTGGCATGAGCACCACGGCCGCCATCACCTGCCATGGCAGAACACGCGTGATCCATATACCATTTGGTTATCGGAAATCATGTTGCAGCAAACGCAGGTAGCTACCGTGATACCGTATTACCTTCGCTTTCTGCAATGCTTTCCCGATATCAGAAGCCTTGCCTCGGCCTCGCTTGACGAGGTGCTGGCGCAGTGGAGCGGCCTCGGTTATTACTCTCGTGGAAGAAATCTGCACCGGGCGGCGCGGCTGATTACCGGTAATCACAACGGTATATTTCCGCAAGATGTTGAAGTGATATATGAACTCCCGGGCATCGGCCGTTCTACGGCTGCAGCGATTGCCGTATTCGCTTACGGGGCAAGATGCGCGATACTGGATGGCAACGTCAAGCGAATTCTCGCGCGCTGCTTCGGGATTGAAGGTTATCCCGGAGAAAGAAAAACAGAAGCACTGCTATGGCAAAAAGCTCAGGAAATACTGCCTGAGAAGAGCGGCGGAAATGCCAAAGGCGGTATTGAAGCTTATACTCAGGCGTTGATGGATCTGGGCGCCACCGTTTGCACGCGATTCAAGCCCAAGTGCCTAATATGTCCTTTGCGAGGGGGCTGTATTGCCTTTCGAGATGACGCAGTAGGCAGATTGCCCGCTCCAAGACCCAGAAAACCCCTGCCTGAAAGGGAAACGGTTTTGCTGATTTTAATGGCGCATGGAAAAATTCTGCTGGAAAAGCGGCCAGCCAGAGGCATCTGGGGGGGACTGTGGTGCCTGCCTGAAATGCCGGTAGGCGAAAGTGCGGCGAAGTATTGCGCTGCGCGCTTCGGTATGGGCATGGGGCTGAAACTCCTGCCGCAGATCCCGCCGCTGCTTCATACCTTTACCCACTTCAGGCTTAGAATTTATCCGCAGCCACTTCAGGTGGAATCATCGTTCGCTCTGGAAGAAGATTCCATTGAAGGTGAAGTCAGATGGCTGACACCTTGCGAGGCGGCGAAAGCAGCCATTCCCGCGCCAGTAAGTAAGCTGCTCAATAGTACGGCTGCCTCTGGAAGCACCTTAGTAAACCATGAGTGACTGGCAGGAATGGCGGAAACAGCGGCGCTTGGAACTGATAGCTTTGCGGGAAGCAATT
>DATJHX010000094.1:0-21934 GCA_035493655.1 Nitrosospira sp. | reverse complement strand
AAAAGGATGTTTTATTCCAGTGACAAGGCTGTGCGGGAGTTGGGGTATCGATACCGCCCTGCATCAGAAGCGCTTGAGGATGCCACGAACTGGTTTCAAGAAAACGGTTATTGCGGTTAGACTTCATCCCCTATGCTGCTCGCTGTCCTTGCGGTACCAGGCATAAAAGTGCTTTGCAATCCAGCCCGCATGGCGCTCACGGTAGCGCTCGGTAACCCGCATGACTTCATCCAACGGCGCCCGTCGATGCGACACCTGCATCAGCCGCCTGTCAATCAACCCCTCCAATCCTTCTTCCCGATACCGGTTAAGGTGGCGGCGAAATGTCCGTTCACATACTCCAAGCAGCCTTGCCGCTTCTTCCTACCCAGCCGCACTGTCCCAGCCCAGCCATGCCTCTTCAAAACACATCTTCCGTATCTCTAACAATTCCGTCCGCTTCATACCGTACCTCCTTTGGTGCAGTTGAACCGGACAGATCATTTGCTACAAGACCAGACAGTTTATTTGTTCTCTACACAGCGGTTGATTTTCTTGTTGGCCCCTTTCTTTATTGATAAAATGAGTTGCAGATGACGCTGCAAAGCGAGCGTTAACTGAAGCAAAAACGCGCCGAGGACAGATTGCCAGGCGAAAATTTTCCACTTTTTCCCTGACATATCCCCAATTAACCGGCTGGAAGGATACGTGGATGTGATTGCGATTTTTGCTGGTGCCGCACGGCTGGAAAATTTGCCAATGGGTTGTCTATGAATAAAAGAGCTATTTGTATCGCACTCCTTGCGTTTGTCTCCTCATGCCCAGCGTTTGCTGCATTGCAGCAGCCACAACCGGAGCAGCCATCGCAAGCGCAATCGTTGCTCCATGGAGATGGCTGGCGGCTTATCCGGTCAATTCAGCTCGGCAGTTCAAAGAATTATATTCATATGGTCTTGATCGATAGCAAGCGGGATATGGATAAGGCAGTCTATGGGGCGGCGCTTAGCAAAATATGCAGATCGGAACCTGACTTCTGCCGGGTGCGATTCTGGAATGAGGAACGTCTTGTACCCCATGCGATTTCTTTTACGGATGCTCAGTTCAAGGGCATGAGAGCCGAATACATATTCAATCGTGCCGGGCATGTGCAGGAAATGCGCTATGCCTGCACGGTCGTCTCAGACAAGAACCAGTGTTTTTCCCATTGATCCTGCTTCCCCGCAGCGTAAGGTGTATTTGAAGAATCAATTTGAAGAATCAAATAGGGACTTTTTTATGGCTCGCCGACTGATAAGCTCAGGTTCGACATTCGAGCAGGAAATTGGCTATTCAAGGGCCGTGGTTGACGGCGACTGGATTTTTGTATCGGGCACCACGGGCTTCGATTACAGCAAAATGACCATTTCCGATGATCTGCTGGAGCAAGCCGAACAATGTTTCAAGAATATCAATTCAGCTCTGACGGAAGCCGGAGCGGGCCTTCAGGATGTGGTTCGGGTAATGTACATTTTGCCCAACGCAGCGGACTTCCCCAAGTGCTGGCCCATTTTTAGCAAATATTTGGGTGAGGTTAGACCCGCCGCAATGATGATTTCCGCTGGATTGTCCGATCCTCGTATGCGTATAGAAATTCAAGTGACCGCCCGCCGCGGCTCTGTAAGCTGAGATTAAAAAATAAATTGATCAGATCCAGAAAGAATTTTGGAGTTTGGGTCGCACTTATAATAATCGATGTGAGGGAGGTAATGAATGGCTGAAAAAACGAATAAAGTCTTTATCAGTTTTGCGCTCAGGGATATCAAGCTGCGCGATCAGCTTCTTGAGCAGTTAAACAAGGAACAAACTACTTTTTCGTTTGTGGATATGCCTGTCAAGCAGTCGTGGGAACCTGCGTGGAAGGAAGAATGCCGCGACAAGGTTACAGGCTGTGATGGCGTGATCGCCATTATTACCAAAAATGTTGTCCGTGCGGACGGCCAGTTATGGGAAATACGTTGCGCATATGAAGCCAGAATGCCTGTGCTGCTGATTCACGGCGACGCTGAACGATTACCCTCCAAATTACCCGATCCGGTGGCTACCCGCGAGATCGATGCATGGACGTGGCCCACCATTTCCACATTCCTTAACCGGCTTTAGGGAAACTGCCTAGCCGGGCATGCATTGGTGATATCAGTAGATAGGGACCAACTCCAGCCGGCATGATCAATTAGCGCTCCCGAGCAGGTAGTCGGGTAATCGGGTTGGCGATGCGCGTCGCCAACCCTTTTTCGATATCTTTTGCCATACCATATCTTTTGCCACGATTAGTTCAGCACACTCAGGGCCGCGACCCGTTGCTCGATTTTCCGCATCATCGCCCTATAGGGTGGCGCATCGATTCCACCGAAGCGCCGCTTGAACTCCGCCTCGGGCATGAATTCAGGCAGATCTGACCACGGCGGCATCAAATCTCCATCCTCAAGTCCAGACGCTACCCGCCGTTGCAATGCCTCTGCCGAGTCCTCGCTTGCTACGGCCTTTTCCCCAAACCTTGTACCCGCGCGATCAGCGGCAATATCATTGAATGAGAAGCCGCTGCCACCGCGCGAATCTTCGATTTCTTTATATAGGCCAATCACATCGGACATCGCGGTATCAGCATAGGCTGCAATGGCCGCGGACACCATAAAATGTTTTGCGAAGTCGTCGCGTCCGTCGATTGTCACCTTCTGAGGCATGGAACGCGGCCAGGAAGCGGCTTCCGGAAAAATGCGTTCCATGGAAATGCCCAGCACATGAAAAGTCAGCGCCAATATGATCGCGCGATTTTCAGCCGCGCCTTCGCCATTGGCCGAGCGCCCGGCTGCCTCCTGCATCAGGAACGGCAAAATTTGCGCAAGAGAAACTGTTGCCCCGTTTTGCCGGGCATGCGCCGCCAACAAAGAGTGATAATGGAATAATCTCTCACGTTCCAGTTCACCAATAATGGATGATCTCACCTCACGAGAAAAGCGTGGGAAACCTCCGGTCCAGCGATACACAATGCTCAATTCGCTCCGCGATATCTTGACCTGTCGCAATGCATCAAGCATGGTGCGGTATTCCGGGCTGCGCCGTAACCAGCGTTCAAGCTGAAACGCAAGCATGTCGGTGAGCCGATCGGGAAATGAGAGTTTTCCGATGCGCAACGACTGAAGCCGTGGGAGGTCATATGTTTCGATCAATGTCGCTTCAAGATTCAGATAGCCCCTCATTGCGGTTAACGGAATTGATGCTATCGGCAGGCTCAGACGGATGGTCGCGCTGTGACCCGCGACCGTTACCCGCGCACTGCCTTTGCCAAACCGGTGCGCCAGGTAGTTTGCCGCAAGATCAGCGTCTGCCGGCGCCACCCGCGCCACGGCAAGCATACCGGGGCGAACCCAATAGCGGTGGGCATCCACGAGCCGTTTCGCGCGCGCGATATCTTCGGGTATAAGAACGACTGCACGGTCGATGCGTGGATGGCCTTCGATGGCCATGGATAACGTGATAACCAGGGCGAGCAGAACAGCAAAAAAGCAACCAATAAAAAGGAGCGAAAGCTTGCGCATGACAAAAATATGGAAATCGCCTGAAGTCTTCCTTCAGATCAGCTTTCGCGGAAAAAGGGACAAAATTGCAGGGAATCAGTTGGCAATATCACCCAGACGATCACGGGCGAAAATCAACTGATGACGCGGCATGCTAAGGGCCTCGTTGCAATCCGATAGATGCTCCCGGCTGCGATTACATTAACCGAGCTACAAGAACGAACAGAACGAACGAATACTTCTTATCTAGACCGCGTCGGAGGGGACATAGTTCTGGTTCTCTCTTACCAATAGGGTCTGTAGTATCCCCCCCAGTAATAGGGGCTGCCATACATTCCATACCCGAAAAACGGGCTGAAGCCGTATCCTCCATAACCATATCCATAGGGACTGTTTTGGTAAACGGGCCATAAATAAACGGCTGTGGAAGACAGCAATGGCAGTTGAACAGCCTTTTTGCCTATCATGCGTTGAATGTCGCCCTCAAGCGCTCCCGCGACGGTTATTTCCCTATCCTTCGCATAAACGGCTGGATCCAGAAATTCTGAACTTTTAATAACGAAACGCCCCTCGCTGGGTTTGGTGAGCTGCGGGCGGCCGTAAAAATTGAGCGGATAAGACAATACCTGCACGAGGGTGAAATTTTCCTCATTATCGACATCGATGATGACCCCGCCCCACCGCACCGCTACATCCTTGTAACTGTTCGGGTGCTCGCTCGCCTCGCTGTAGGATACATCTTTTACAGGTACATCCCTGACAGCCGACGGCAGCCCGACGCAGGCACTCAACGCCAAACAGGCCAACAATAAGTAGAGTCTCATGATCGTTCCTTTAACGATGAGAATAGGATAGTGAAATTCATTTAAATTCATGACCGCTCACGTTTTTTTATAAGCTCATTTCAAGCATAGACCAATCCGCAATAAAAACCATCGCCTTTGAGGAATCTCCGGCGCTGAGGACGCGACGTTTGCTTCAAGGAATGAATGCACGAGGACATGGAGTAGGGGATTGCCCGATGCTAACCCCCGATGCGCTAACCTTTGAGAAAACCGATCAACGCATGGTTAACTTCCTGCGGCGCCTCATTTTGCACCCAGTGGCTGGAGCAGGGAATCCGACGGATCTGAACATGGGGCACTATCTCATGCAATCCGTCGAGTAACTCGATACCAAGGGCGGGATCACGCTCTCCCCAGATCACAAGCGTTTCTGCATTAACTGGCTTGGGATGTAAAAACCTCCCTACATCAGCCATGGTCAGGTTTGCACGGTAATAATTAAGAGCTGCGGTGAGCGCACCTGGCTGGGAAAGAGCCTCGACATACTCTTCAATATCCTGATTGCTAAATGCTTTTTTATTTAGCGGACCCAGACGGAACATTCGGCGGATGGCACGGAAATTATTCGCTGCCAGTGCGAGCTCGGGCAATCGCGGCAATAGAAAGAAGAGCATGTACCAGCTCTTGAGCATCTGCCGAGGATACTTCACCTTTTGGAGATAAATTTTCATATGGGGAGCATTGAGGATGGCAAGCTTGTCCACCAATTCCGGGCAGCGTTGCGCGAACGACCATGCGATGATCCCACCCCAGTCATGCCCAACAATATGAGCGCGGGGATGGCCGGTTGCGGTTACCAGGTCAGCCACATCCGCCACAAGATGATCAAGCCGGTATTCGGCTTGCTCTGTCGGTATGCCGGAGCGATTATAACCGCGTAGGTCTGGAACCCATACCGAGAAACCTGCGGAGACCAGCTCGGGTATTTGGCGCCGCCATGATCGCCAATTCTCGGGAAAACCATGAAGAAGGATGACCGGAGGCCCGATCCCGGCAGTTACGACATGAAGATCTACGCCGTCTCCTGCAATACGTCGATCACAGAACTCTGATTCTTCCAATTGATCCTCATGAGTGAATTTTAGAGCTTCAATCCTGCATATGGTTTTGATCTGAACTAGGGAACCGCTGAACAAATCTCCGCTGGCGCGACGGCGGCTTTGCGGGATGGGATGCGCGAAAGGCGACGACGTGAATGGTTGACCCCCTTCGCTAGGAGCCTGCCAAGGCAGACCGCCTGCAAGGCCCCGTCCCATCCGGGTTGCGATAAAATCGGGCGCTCATGGCGTTGCGCTCCTTGGCATCGTAGTCCCAGCTACGACCAGCGTCGCGCGCCTTATGATCATCCCGATTTTAACAGCAACGCGCTCAGCGAGGATTTGTTCAGCGGTTCCTTAGCAATTTCTGTCAATTCACGAGGCCATCATTCTCCGGATCATTCTCAAGAGTTTCGCGAGCAGGCTATTTTACTCCCGGGTTCAATCGGTTGCCCGAAGAGGTCAAAGAGGCCACTCCGGTACCGGCAGCGAAGCCGCCTCGGGTAGTTGCAGACCAGCGCGGACACGAAGCGATACATCACAGAGTGCGTAGCCCCAATTGATGAGGTGACCTTGTCGATCGGGCGCGAAACTGCTGAGCCGTGTCGGCACGCGCTCCAGGGAATCACTAACCGCCGAATCACTGGTCATACGGTACGTTGAGTTATAGGCGCTTATTGACGTTCCGATGCCCCAATAGGCTCCTCGTTTCCGCTCGGCCTCAAACTCCGAGATGAGCCAGCGTTTGCGCAATGCACGTGTCTGATCGGTGAGGATGTCGTGTACCCGACCCAATTGAAAGATGTCATCCTCGGCCGGATTCTCGTCCACCTCGAATGGCGCTCCAGCATCGCTGACCAGGGCGATATCGACGTTATCGATGAGGGATTCGAGCCCCATGTTATCGTAGATCCCACCGTCCGCCAGCACTATGCGCTTACGCAGCATATCCAGGTTCGGCAGCTTGCTTCCTCCAGTCCAGGCGGTTGGATCGGTCCTGAGTATGACTGGAGAAAAGATCGGAGGAAAGGCGCTTGAAGCTGCGACTGCAACAGCCAGAGGGACATTTGTGGTATGAGACATACCGAGCATGTAGTCCGCGACCATATCCTGCTGAAACCGAAAGCTCCGGCCTGTCTGCATATTGGTCACATAGAAGATAAACTTCGGGTTTCCGCTTCCGTTGGCAATCGGAATGTCCTTGACCATGGAATCGCCAAAAAGCTCCTCCTCATACCGGTCTGCCAGAAATTCCCCTGCTGTTTTGAAGGGTGTCAGCATGCCAATGAGACTTGCGCCAATGTCGATTGTCTTTCCGCAGAAAGCTCTGACCGGCTCGGCAACGACTTCTTCAAAATTGTCTGCCCGCCCATTATTAAACCGGAGTTCCTGCCAGCGATGGGCCAGAACCCCCATCAGGATCGAACCGCCCGAGACGCTGGTAATCCGGTCCAGCTTGCCCAGGAGGCCCGACTCATTAAGACACCAGAGCGAGCCGAGACCGAACAGGGCGGCGCGATAGCCTCCTCCCGAGAGTGCAAGCCCCAACGTTTTGCCATCAAGTGACATTACTGCTTCCCCTGAATCCTGTTGAATCACCAGTAAGCTTCACCAGGCTCCTGGGATAGCCAGCGGAGCACTTGTATTTCTGTCGATCGTTAGCGTTTGTTTACGAACCATCCCCATCTTGCGGAACTCGTGTTCCAGTGTCTGTAAATGAAAACTGTCGTTTTATCACGATAAGCAGAAGTCCGGATAAATGTTTGGCTTTCCTATAATCGCACCGATGGGACTTCGATGTCCACCTGAGCTATTAGCTGAAAAATTCCTCGTATGTAGGAACATCGGCGGAGTGAGACGCAAGATAAACGCATAAGAATGGAACTCGCTCCCATCATTGCAATCGAATGCGAAAATGTTCGAATCCGCGAACGGTATAACCAAACATTCCTTGTCATTAGCACAGGGTCGATCTGAACGACCGTCTCTCTTGCCGGCAGCCCGCCGAACGGAGCCGATTCACGGGAACCGATTCATGGGAACCCCGTGGGAAACTTGAAACTTCCCATTAATTTCGTGCACCGGCTTGACGCATCTGGATTGCATTATGCATACTCCGGCTCTTCGATCGACGCGCTCATGCGTTCTAAGCCCCTATTAGCAAAGGTGTTATTCAATTTTCCAATTTACAGAGGCAGTGTATCAGGTGTTAAACTTCGTTTAATTTTATTGGGACAACTCGTATCCGAGGTTGAATATGAATTTGAATGATGCACGAAAAATTATAGTGCCGCTCCAATCCGCTTCTGAAGATTCAAAGTTGCATTCGTTGCCAAAACGGCTTTTTCCGAGAACGCCTGATCTTTCAGGTGACAATGTCGAGGCAAAACGTGAAGAGATACGCCGCTATTTTCATGCCACGCTTGATCGCTACGAGCAACTCTTCGAGACGTTGCATGGCGAGGAGGCCTATTTCAAAAAGCCGATTTCGTTGCGCCACCCATTGATCTTCTACCTGGGCCATACATCGACTTTTTTTACCAACAAGCTGATGCTTGCGGGCCTTATAACTGAAAGAATCAATCCTAAAATGGAATCCATGTTTGCGGTGGGCGTCGACGAAATGAGCTGGGATGACCTGGATACCGCCCATTACGACTGGCCATCGGTCGAGGAGGTGCGTGCATACCGCAAAACGGTACGCAATACGGTGGACCGGCTTATCAGCGAAACGCCGCTCAGCCTGCCGATTGGTTGGAATAGTCCGTGGTGGACAATCATGATGGGGATCGAGCATGAGCGCATCCATCTGGAAACCTCATCCGTGCTCATTCGGCAGCACCAACTTGAATACGTAAGGAACCACTCCGCCTGGCAGCCCTGCCGCAAGTCCGGGCAGGCTCCCCAGAACCAACTGGTCGATGTAAGTGCTGGGGACGTGCACCTCGGCAAGAAGAAAATCGATTCGACTTATGGATGGGATAATGAATATGGCAGTCATGTGGCCGAAGTTCCTGCTTTTCAGGCCAGCAAATACCTCGTAAGCAACCAGGAGTTTCTTGCGTTTGTGGAGGCCAACGGGTATGGCACAGAAAGTTTCTGGGAGGCGGAAGGCCGTGCCTGGCGATGTCATACGCTTGCGGAACATCCTACATTCTGGATCAGGCAGGGCGCCCAGTGGCGATTGCGGTTGATGACCGAGGAAATCCCTATGCCCTGGGATTGGCCGGTGGAAGTGAATTATCATGAAGCAAAAGCCTTTTGCAACTGGAAGGCAGCCACAACCGGCCAACCGTTCAGGTTGCCGACGGAGGACGAGTGGTACCGCATCCATGATGTTGCCGGGCTGTCTGAAGTCCCACATGGCAGGCAGGCTGGAGCTAATATTCACCTTGATTATTTTGCATCGAGCTGCCCGGTAAGCGAATTTCCTAATGGCGAATTCTACGACGTAGTGGGCAATGTCTGGCAGTGGACAGAAACACCTATCTATCCCTTTGAAGGTTTCGATACCCATTCGCATTACGATGACTTTACCACGCCCACTTTCGATGGCCGGCATAATCTTATCAAGGGCGGTTCATGGATCTCCTGCGGTAACGAATCACTGAAGAGCGCGCGCTACGCGTTTCGGCGTCATTTCTTCCAGCATGCCGGGTTTCGCTATGTGGTGAGCGATGCTCCTGCCGTCCAGCATGACTCTCACTATGAAACTGACAAGTTACTCTCCGAGTACGCTGAATTTCATTATGGCGAGAACTATTTTGATGTGCCGAGCTTTCCCAAGGCACTGGCTGAACTGGCTATCGCTGCCGCAGATGGAAAACCCCGACGGAAAGCACTCGACCTTGGCTGCGCTTCCGGACGCGCGACTTTCGAGCTGGCGCGTCAGTTTGACGAAGTAACCGGCATCGATTTTTCCGCCCGCTTCATAGGGCAGGGGGCCCAGCTCGCTGCGCAGGGGGTGTTGCGCTATACCCTGGCGGATGAAGGTGATCTTGTTTTTTACAGGGAGCGTACGCTGGCGGGTCTTGGTCTGGATAGCGTCAAGCACAAGGTTGTGTTCTATCAGGGTGATGCATGTAATCTCAAACCTCTCTTTACAGGTTATGACCTCATCCTTGCAGCCAATCTGATCGATCGCCTTTATGATCCGGCCAAGCTGCTGACGTCTATCCATGAGCGGCTTAACCTCGGGGGCGTTTTATTGATTGCTTCACCGTATACCTGGCTGGAAGAGCACACCAAACGGGAAGCATGGATTGGCGGATTCAAGCGTGACGGAGAAAGCTATGGGACGCTGGATGGCCTGAAAGAGATCCTGGGCAGTCATTTCAAACTGATTCAAGGCCCAAGGGAAGTGCCATTCGTCATTCGCGAAACACGGCGCAAGTTCCAGCATACGCTATCGGAAGTGACGATCTGGGAGAGAGTTGCTTGAGTGCAGACCCGGTCTGCCATTATGACTTCGACAGGATAATCAATCGGGCAAGTACCGCCAGCCTCAAGTACGACGGGCGTAAGGCCATGTTCGGCGCGGCGGATGTTATCCCTCTGTGGGTAGCGGATATGGATTTCGCCGCGCCGCCGGCCATAACCCAGGCGCTCGCGAGGCGCGCCAGCCATCCTGTATACGGGTACACGGTTTATCCCGATAGCTTGTATGAAGCACTGATAACCTGGCTGAGGCGGCGTCATGACTGGGAAGTGCATCGGGACTGGATTATGATGTGTCCCGGTGTAGTGCCGTCGCTGCACGCGGCTGTGATGGCATTTGCCGGGCAAGGCGCCCCGGTCATCGTGCAGCCGCCGGTATATTTTCCCTTTTTTTCGTCTGTCACCAGCACTGGCAGGGAATTGATATCCGTTCCACTACGCCTGGGAGACAGCGGGTATACAGTCGATTTCGACCATCTGGAGCGCTGTGCGGAGAAAGCCCGGCTGCTCCTGCTATGTTCTCCGCACAACCCGGTCGGCAGGGTGTGGAGCAGGTCGGAGCTGGAGCGTATTCTTCAAATCGCCAAAAAGTACGACCTGGTGATTTTTTCCGATGAAATTCACGCGGATCTCGTTTACCCCGAAAACAAACATCACGTGCTTTCGAGGTTGGCGCAAACGGATGCCGGAAATGCTTCCATCATTACTGCCGTCGCGCCAAGCAAGACGTTCAATATTCCCGGGCTCAACCTTTCTGCTCTTATCGTGCCCGATCCAGAATGTCGAAAAAAACTCACCCGCACATTCGAAGCCATGCATGTCGGCGCATCCAATCCTTTCAGCATTGTAGCGTTTGAGGCAGCCTACATGGATGGCGAGGTGTGGCTGGATGAATTGCTGGTTTACCTGGAAAAAACGCGGGACCAGGTTCGTGATTACCTGACCGCCTATCTCCCGGAGATACGTCTTATCGAACCCGAGGGCACTTATCTCCTCTGGCTCGACTGCCGCCTGCTGAAAAGCGAGTTAGGGGTTAATGACGCCCAGCTCAGGAATTTTTTCGTTCATAAAGCGGGTGTAGGCATGAGTCCCGGCATGTTGTTCGGGGAAGAGGGCAGCGGCTTCATGCGCATGAATATAGGTGCTCCGCGCCAAGTCATTGGGGCGGCACTGGAAAGTATCAGAGAAGCAAGGCAGGGAATAGCTTTCAGTCGAAGTTCAGGCTCGTTCCGGCCTGATTCATGAATGCAGCAGGGCCGTGCACGTAATGGGTGGATTGCAGTCGCTGTCATTATAGGCATCTGGACCGGTTTCATCCTCCTTACGCGCCATAGCGGTACAGGCACCCTCACCAGTTGGGATATCGCGACACTGCGTTTCGGCGCGGGCGCGCTAATTGCGGTCTTTTTTCTGCCGCGGATAGTCCTGCCCCCACTCAAGGTCGTTGCGCTATTTTCATTTTTCGGCGGAATAGGCTACGCTATTACCGTGTATGCCGCATTTCGCATGTCGCCGGCCGCTCATGCTTCCGTTCTTCTGCCCGGTACCCTGCCTTTTGCGACTGCGGTTATCGCATGGCTATGGTTTGGTCAGAAACCCCTGCCGGCCTACCGCGCTGCACTTGTTGCCGTCTTTGCCGGCATCCTGCTGACCGCTGCCGATTCCTTTTCACGCGGCTCCCTTACCCGTATGCAATTAACCGGCGATCTTCTTTTTTTATGCGGCTCATCATCATGGGCCGTGTTTACGCTGCTGCTCGGCCATTATTCTGTTCGGCCGCTCGCCGCAACCGTAACCACTACCCTGGGAAGCGCCCTCGTATATCTACCAATCTGGTGGCTTTTCCTGCCCAGCAGGCTCACGCAGGCGCCCCTCAGCGAAATTGCCGCACAAGCTCTCTATCAGGGTGTGCTGGTCGTGTTTATATCGATGTTGCTCTATAGCTTTGCCATAAGCCGTCTTGGCCCCCACACTGTGGCTTTGCAGATGGCTTTTGTACCCGGTATTTCAGCGGTGGCAGCGGTGCTTCTGCTCGACGAGCCCATGTCCTTGCTCACGTTGGCGGGATTGATCGCGGTAACCATAGGCGCCGTACTTGGCGCGCACACAGCCAATGAAGCGGGCGCGGAAGGGAAATGCGCCAATATTATTTATAAAGCATAATTACCTCCTGCCCGAAAACTCGAGATGGCTTCCGTAATTCGCCAGCAGGCACAATGGCAGCCTGATCGCATGATATCGATCACCTCTGGCCAACGGTCCTTTTGTTTCTCTACACTGTGGCGATGCAGAACTCCAGGCTTTCCTTGATTCCTTCCACGATCGCTTCACCCGACGGCGCTTCATCCGTCACGATTCCTCCCGCGTGGGTTTCCCGCGTTGAACCACAATTGTTCAATGAAGAGAAGGTGCTGGCCTGGTTTGAAACCGATCTAAGCGCTCAGCTCTATTTCACAGCCGGATTTATCGCGGTTACGAACAAGCGATTGCTTGCAGCAACGGAGAAGGAAGGCGTCTGGCAAGGCTGGTTTTACCGGCCGGGATTGCAGCTTGTGCGCTACGACCATTCGGGTGTAGGCAGCCTCGAGCTTCTTGATGAGAATTCCCTGCTTGCCCGCTGGCGTTACACACTCGGTAATGACGTGCTGGTTGGCCGTCTGATCGAGCATTTCACCCAGCAGCTCAACCACCAGCTCACCGGAGAGCCATCTCCCGCGCCTATTCTCTCTTCCTGTCCCAAATGCCACAGCGTGCTCGATGCTCCGCTACCCCCGGGCCAGGAAGAATGTGCGGCATGCAGCAGCGAAGCCGCTACCCCCCCCTCAACATGGACACTGTTCCGCTTATGGCGTTTCGCCAAGCCCTATAAAGGCCGCCTGCTTGCCGGTTTCCTCCTGACACTGGGCAGTACGGGCGCCACAATGGTGCCGCCGTATTTAACCATGCCACTGATGGATAACGTTCTCATCCCCTATCAGAATGGTAAACCGATCGATACCGATCTCGTCGTATTCTATCTGGCCGGCCTCCTTGGCGCAGCGCTTCTGGCGTGGGTGCTGGGATGGGCCCGAACGTATATGCTGGCCCTGGTTTCCGAGCGCATCGGCGCCGATCTGAGAACCGCCACCTACCAGCATCTGCTCAAGCTGTCCCACGCCTATTTTGGCGGCAAACGCACTGGCGACCTGATGGCGCGCATCGGTTCGGAAACCGATCGCATCAATGTTTTTATTTCGCTGCATCTGCTCGACTTCGCAACCGATGTGCTGATGATCGTTATGACGGTGATTATTCTCGTCTCGATTCATCCTTCACTGGCGCTCGTGACTCTGCTCCCGCTGCCGATCATCGCATGGCTGATACACCTTGTACGCGACAGGCTGCGTACCGGATTTGAGAAAGTCGATCGCGTCTGGGCAGAGGTGACCAGCGTTCTTGCCGATACAATTCCGGGCATGCGGGTTGTCAAGGCGTTTGCACAGGAGAAGCGCGAAGCGACACGCTTTCGTGCAGCAAACGATCGTAACCTGGAAGTTAACGACCGGGTAAACAAGGTGTGGTCTTTGTTCACCCCGACAGTGACATTGCTCACCGAGATCGGGTTACTCGTAGTCTGGGTTTTTGGTATCTGGCAGGTATCGAAAGACGAGATTACAGTGGGTGTGCTTACTGCCTTTCTCGCCTACATCAGCCGGTTCTATTTACGGCTGGATTCGATGAGCCGCATTGTTTCGTTCACACAAAAGGCTGCAGCCGGTACAAAACGTATTTTCGATATTCTTGATCACATTTCAAGTGTTCCGGAGCCGGCGCACCCCGTGCATCTGCCAGTGGTTGAGGGCCGCATCGAGCTGCGAGGCGTAGGATTCAGATACGCCACCCGTAGCGTGCTCCGTGATGTAAACATTCGTATCGAACCGGGAGAAATGGTTGGGCTTGTGGGCCACAGCGGATCCGGCAAGAGCACTCTCGTCAACCTGATCTGTCGTTTCTACGACGTCAGCGAAGGGGCCATCCTGCTTGATGGGGTAGACATTCGCTCATTACCCATAGTCGAATACCGCAAGCACATCGGATTGGTTCTTCAGGAACCCTTCCTGTTTTTCGGCACAATCGCCGAGAACATCGCTTACGGTAAACCCGATGCGAAGCTGGAGGAAATCGTTGCGGCTGCTCGCGCTGCTCATGCCCATGAGTTTATTCTACGCCTGCAGCATGGGTACGATTCTCTGGTCGGCGAGCGTGGGCAGGCTCTCTCGGGGGGAGAGCGCCAACGCATATCGATTGCGCGCGCGCTGCTGATCAACCCCCGCATCCTCATCCTCGACGAAGCCACCTCTTCTGTCGATACCACCACCGAGAAAGAAATTCAGAAGGCACTGGAAAACCTGGTGCGCGGTCGCACCACTATTGCCATTGCCCACCGGCTATCCACCCTGCGCGATGCCAACCGGCTGGTCGTGATGGACCGCGGAAACGTCGTGGAAACCGGCAGCCATGATGAGCTCATGGCGCGGGAAGGCGAGTATTACCAACTGTATCAGGCCCAGGCGCGCAACGTCGATATCGAGGATGACCTGAGGCGCCGGCCGATAGCCGACCATAAAGCGGCAGGCGGGCGTGAACAAACATGAATAATAACAAGGCTAAGTTTCTGCTGCACCGCGATTCCTTCGGACGTCTCGTGTTTACAGGCGCCGATGGAAAGATGCAGGAAGGCGTCGTTCCGGTGCGTGCTTTTCCGATTACCTCACCGGATCGAGGCATTTCACTGATCGATCCACATGGGCATGAGTTGTCCTGGATAGACCAGTTGAGCGACTTGCCGGATGAATTGCGCAAGCTCATCGAAGCCGACCTCGCTAGCCGGGAATTCGTTCCCCAGATCAAGCATATTCGTGGCGTATCAAGTTTTGCTACGCCATGCGTCTGGCAAGTGGAGACCGACCGGGGGGAGACAACATTTACTCTCAAGGGAGAGGAAGATATTCGCCGCCTGGCCTCTCCCGCTTTGTTGATTGCAGATAGTCACGGGATCAACTTCCTCATCCATGATCGCTTTGCCCTCGATCCCCACAGCCGGAAAATCCTGGATCGCTTCCTTTAGGATTTGATCGGCATCCACCAAATGGTACTGCTTTAAACATCACTTCCCAGCGGGGTACTATCGCTCGCCAAGTGATTGCAGGTCCTGCCTCGTTCCAGTTGACGGCTCGGCTCAGCAGCGTCCAGCATTCTGCCGCTGAGCTTTCAATTCGGCATCCCGCTAAACACCATCGAACTGATTTGGGAATGCGGGAACAGCTCATGATTTCTCTATCGCTGTGTCCCATGTCGCCACCCGGAGACAGAAAAGATTACACTAAAATCAGCATGTTATACCAATTCGGAAAATCCCTGTCGACGAACAGCGACACTTGCACCTGGGGTTTACCGGACGGAACTGCATCACCGTGCGGGCAACCTGATGAATATTAAAGTTTATTACATCTGGCATAGGACCTGCTTCATATTTATTCCTCCATCAGATTTCGGGCCAGGTAGAGTAGCGCGGCCAGGAGGCAGTAGCCGTTATATTCCTGAGCTCGGCGGGGACGAGGATTGTGCGGAAAATCTTCGGGATGAGAAAAGGTGGGAACTGCGCTGAACCGGTTTCACTCGGCAAGATAGTAGCCAGGGTAATTTAATTTGTGAAGCTGTAAACCGATGTATGTGAACAGCGTTAGTCCAACTTCAACCACTCTTGCACATCTTTATGCAGACATGCACGAATACCAACGATGCCAACGTGGAGGAAAAACGGCGAGATATCAAATTCCTGGAGATGCGATATCTGAATGGCCCAAACATCTGGTGTTATCAGCCGGTTCTTCAGGCAATCGTCGATATCGGAGAGCTTGAGGATTTTCCTTCCAATATCATTCCCGGTTTTTACGAACAGCTCTCATCATGGCTTCCATCTCTCATAGAACACCGCTGCAGTTACGGTGAGCGCGGTGGCTTTTTGCGTCGGGTAAAGGAGGGAACCTGGCCCGGCCACATTCTCGAGCATGTAACACTCGAATTGCAAACGTTGGCAGGCATACCTGCCGGTTTTGGCAAAGCAAGGGAAACTTCGGTCCGAGGTGTATATAAAGTTGTAGTCAGCGCCTGGCACGAAGACATCGGAAGAAACGCGCTGTTTGAGGCGCGCGAGCTTGTGCTTGCGGCAATGGAAGACCCACGGTATCGGCATGAACCATACGAAGTTGCAAAGGCAATTGAACGTCTGCGCGTCATGGTCGATTCGCTCTGGCTGGGGCCGTCGACCGCCTGTATTGTCGAGGCTGCCGCCAGCCGGAATATCCCCGCGACCCGCCTGTTGGCCAAAGGCAATCTGGTACAGCTCGGTTACGGCAATCGGAGCCAGCGTATCTGGACGGCTGAAACCGACCGCACGCCAGCAATTGCCGAAACCATTTCACGCGACAAGGACCTGACAAAGTCGCTGCTGCGCTCTTGCGGAGTTCCTGTCCCGGAAGGTCGTATCGTCATCAGCGCCGAGGACGCCTGGCAGGGTGCTGAGGAAATCGGCCTGCCGGTTGTCGTCAAGCCTTGTGATGGCAACCATGGGCGGGGCGTATTCATTGAACTTGACACGCGGGAAGAGATCGAGTCGGCCTACCAGGTAGCCCTGGAAGAAGGCACCGGCGTGTTGGTCGAACGTTATATTCCGGGTACCGAGCATCGGCTCCTGGTTGTCGGCGGCCGCCTGGTTGCCGCGAGCCGCGGTGATTCTGTGTCGGTAATGGGCGATGGCAAGTCAGCAATTGCAAGGCTCATCAAGCTCCAGATCAATTCGGACCCGCGCCGGGGTGCCACTGAAGATCATCCGCTCAATGTGATCAGCCTGGACAGTGCAGCAAGGATGGAAATCGCCCGTCAAGGTTTCACCAGCAAGTCCATACCTCCAGCGGGCTTCCAGGTTCTTATTCAGCGCAACGGTAACCATGCTTTCGATGTTACCGATGAGGTGCATCCTGCTATCGCTGCTGCTGCCTCGCTGGCAGCACGTATTGTCGGCTTGGATATTGCCGGCATTGATCTTGTTGCCGGCGATATTTCAAGGCCGCTGGAGGAACAGGGGGGCGCCATTGTTGAGGTCAACGCGGGGCCCAGCCTTTTGATGCACATCAGGCCTGCGGTGGGGAAACCCCGGCCAGTGGGCGAAGCTATCGTCAATCATCTCTTTCCCAACCATGATGATGGTCGAATTCCTGTCATAGGAATTTCGGGAACTTGCGGTAAGACCGCCGTTGCGCAAATGGTTGACTACTTGCTTGCGCTATCAGGCAAGCATACCGGGCTTGCCTGTAGCGATGGGTATTATCTGAATCGCAGGCTGGTCTATAAAGGCGACCATGCCAACTGGAAGGCAGCCAATCGCATTTTAATAAACCGTTCGATCGAAGCCGCGGTTTTGGAAAACGGCGCCGATAGCATTCTGTGTGAGGGGCTGGCATACGATCGCTGCCAGGTCGGAGTCATTACAAATGTTGACTTGCCCAGACATTTTGGCCGCCACGATATTGAAACACCAAAACAGGTTTTCGATATATTGCGCACCCAAGTGGATGTGGTGCTGCCCTCAGGCACTGCCGTTCTGAATGCCGGTGAACCAATCCTTGCGGATATGGCCGCGCTGTGCGATGGCGAAGTCATTTATTTTAGCTCCAATCCCGACCTTTCCCTCATTGCGCAGCATCGGTCGCGACCGTCGCTCACAGGTTCAGCACCAGGCAATCGTGCAGTAATTCTGCGGGGGAGGGAAATTTGCCTTGTCAGCGGTCCTGGTGAACTGCCATTGGCCAGATTGCCTGATATTACATCAATCAATAACCGGGCTGGGATTCGGCAGGTCGAAAATGTTCTTGCGGCGGTAGCTGTGGCCTGGGCCTTCGGCATGGAACCTGATCTTATCCGCAATGGAATCGAAGGTTTGCAGGATTTCAACAAGAGTTCGGGCAGTAAAGGCGCGGGAGTAGGACGCCCTCATGCTGAGCCTGAAATAGCGGGCCCGAATTACTAGGAGAATATTAATGGAAGTATCAGGCATCCGCGCGTTGCGCGGTCCAAACTTGTGGAGTCGTCATACGGCTATACAGGCTATTGTTTCCTGTAACAAGCCCGAACCCTTTACAGATAATGTTCCAGATTTTTTCGAACGCCTGCAGGACTTGTTTCCGCAAATCTCCTTGCCTGAGCGGGGGCGAGATTATGGAGCCATGACCCTGGCGCACGCGGTTGAACGTGCTGCGCTGTGTCTTCAGATTACGGCGGGCTGCCCGGTAACTTTCAGTAAAACCATTCAGACGCTGGAAGAGGACGTCTATCAAATCATTATCGAGTATAGCGAAGAAGCGGTAGGCCGGCTCGCTATTGAACTCTCACAATCCTTATGTTGCGCTGCGATCGAGAATACCTTCTTCAATGCAATAGATGCGGTGGGCCGCCTGCGCGAATTGAATGAGGACATACGCCTGGGGCCGAGTACGGGCGCAATTGTCCGTGCCGCTGTGGATCGCGGTATTCCCTTCCGCAGGCTGACTGACGGAAGCATGGTTCAGTTTGGCTGGGGTAACCGACAACGCCGCATCCTGGCAGCGGAAACGGACCTGACCGGCGCGGTTGCTGAATCGATTGCCCAGGACAAGGAATTGACCCGGCTATTGCTAAGTGCCGCAGGTATACCTGTCCCCGGGGGCAGGCCGGTAATAAACGCGGAAGATGCATGGATGGCAGCTTGTGAGATAGGCGGTCCGATTGTTGTGAAGCCGCGGGACGGCAATCAGGGAAAAGGTGTAGGCGTAAACCTGGTGGGGCGCGAGCAGGTTGAAACGGCATACAGGTTGGCAGCCGAGATCAGCGGCGAGGTTCTGGTTGAACAATATATTCCTGGCCAAGACTACCGCATGCTGGTGATCGGAAATAAGCTGATCGCTGCGGCACGCCGCGACCCGCCCCAAGTGACGGGTGATGGCGTGTCCAGCGTGTTTCAACTGGTGGAGCAGGTCAACAGCGATCCCAGACGCGGCGAAGGGCACGCCAACGCTCTGACCAGGATCAGTTTTGATGAAATTGCCCTCGCTCACCTGGCTACCCAGGGGTTGACGGCGGAATCGATACCTCCTACAGGTATGAGAGTTTTCCTGCGCAATAATGCCAATCTATCCACCGGTGGCACGGCCACCGATGTAACTGATGAAGTTCATCCAGAGCTGGCGGCGCGGGTCGAAACTGCAGCGGAGATGGTCGGCCTTGATGTATGCGGGGTTGATGTCGTCTGTAAGAGCATATCCGAGCCCTTGGAGGGACAAGGCGCCATTCTCGAAATAAATGCAGCGCCGGGTCTTCGCATGCATCTACAGCCGTCATTCGGTAAAGGACGCGAGGTGGGAGAGGCGATTATTGGCAATATGTTCAGGGATAGCGGCAATGCGCGAATTCCCGTGGTTGCAGTGAGTGGCACCAACGGTAAAACCACAACGGTGCGATTGATTGCCAGTATCTTCAATAGTCAAGGTCTGCGGGTCGGTATGACCAGCACGGATGGCGTCTATGTGGCTGGCCAGCGTATCGATACGGGCGATTGCAGCGGTCCCAAAAGCGCAAAGAAGGTGTTGCTTCACCCCGATGCAGATGCTGCGGTGTTTGAGACTGCGCGCGGGGGCATCATTCGCGAAGGATTGGGCTTCGACTGTTGTGATGTTGCTGTGGTAACCAATATCGGCGGAGGCGATCACCTCGGCCTTTCCTACATCAATACAGTAGAGGATTTGACGGCGGTCAAACGTGTCATTGTGCAAAATGTTACGCCGGGTAGCGGCATGGCGGTGCTCAATGCGGCCGATCCCCTGGTAGCAGGGATGGCAGCTTATTGTCCGGGTTCTGTGACATTTTTCGCGCGCCACCCGAACAATCCTGTAATAATGAAACATCGCGCCCAGCGCAAGCGGGTCATTTATCTTGATGATGGGTCGATCGTCGCTGCGGAAGCGGGCATCGAGCATCGTATTCCTTTGGCTGCCGTGCCTGTGACGCAGAATGGAACGATCGCGTTTCAGATTGAAAACGCCATGGCGGCCATTGGAGCGGGCTGGGCGCTCGGCCTCGGTTGGGAAACCATTCGTGCCGGTTTGGCGAACTTCGTCAGCGATACGCAAACTGCACCGGGTCGCTTCAATCTCTTCAGTCATCGAGGCGCTACGCTTATCGCCGATTACGGCCATAACGCCGATGCGATCCGTGCCCTGGTGCATGCCATCGACAGCATGCCAGCCAAGCGGCGGTCTGTAGTTATCAGTGGAGCTGGCGATCGGCGCGACGATGACATCCGTCAGCAGACAGCAATACTGGGCGATGCATTTGACGAGGTAGTGCTGTATCAGGATCAATGCCAGCGGGGCCGGGCCGACGGCGAAGTACTCAGCCTGTTACGGCAAGGTCTGGAAAACGCAAAGCGTGCCAGGGAGGTGAAGGAGATCCGGGGTGAGTTCGTGGCTATCGATGCAGCCTTCAATAACCTGAAAGCTGGCGAGCTATGCCTCATTCTCATCGACCAGGTGGAAGAGGCCCTCGGGTACATTACCAACAGGGTAATGGCGGGCTGACATATTACTTCGCTGAGGGGGTGTGGACAATATAAAAAAGCAGGCCAGAAGACGCATTAGGCACTCGCTCACTATGCCGTCGTCCTCATCAGTTGCGAGGCATGGAATGTTGGGGCAATGTGTTCATCGTATCCCTTCTTGTGCACTTGAAATTCTGTTCGTAATCTCCTTGTCCTCTTTTTCTTCTCCGTTGTTTCTCTTATCCCTCTTGCAAAACCAGCACATCCATATAGACTTATTCCTGGCTCAAAATCGAGGGAATATTTTTTTTCTTGATAGCGTTCCTCGGTTAAGAAATCAATAATACTGGATGCGGCACATTCCATCACGCCTGTCGGACGCGCCCGATGTGCGGAATTTCTGGATAATTAATCGCGGAATTTACTCGAATTGAGGATAACATTTCCTGCGATTTGCTATGGTGTAAATCAGGATGGACCCGACTGAACGTTTTTTAAAGCACTGGCTATGGAAGAGATTGGGAAAACTGATTCTCTTCATACAAATCGGATTTTTGTCAAACCTGTTTGCCGCGCCGCTCGTTCTCAGATGTGAAATCCATGAAGGCGATGAAGTATATGTAACGGATTTTATGCCTGACACCGATCCTTACAATACTGAAGCAATAAATATCAATGACCGCTTCCAGTTCAAGGCGGTGGTGTCAGGAAATGAACAGGATATCGAATACGTCAGGATTTACACTTATTATAAGCAGCAACATCAGGTGGTATTGCTGCACGAAGTCAAATATATACCGCCGTTTCGGCACAGCGAACCAGCTTTCGCGGCTCTGACCGGTGTGAATTATCTCTATGCGCCTCTTATGGAACGGGAGCTTCAATATGGATGTGCGCTTTTGGAAGTTCATCCGTAATTTCTTCTTTCTGAAAACTCTGCAAAGCTCTACTGCATTTACCGGCTCCTTGCCCTCGTAATTCCGCCGCATTACCCCGTCTTCGCAGGATAACGCCAACAAGCGGGAGGTAACTTGCAATTCGTGGGGATTGACCTAAACTGAGTTCAATAAGACGAGCTATCCGCTCGGAACGGGAGTATCCAGCGGCTTGCGCGGCGATTTATCTGTCTCTCATCCACAAGAAGGAGGAAAGTTCATGCCCGGAGATAGCGTTTATCGGATTACTGAGATAATTGGAACCAGCAAAGTTTCCTGGGAAGATGCAGCCAAAAATGCCGTCGAGACTGCGTCAAAAACTTTAAGAGATCTGAGGGTTGCGGAAATCGTAAAGCTTGATATGGTAGTGGAAGATGGCAAGGTGGCTGCTTATCGGGCGAGGGTGAATCTGTCATTCAAATATGAGACCGAAGATAAATAGACACAGGTAATCATGGATAGAGAGGCTAAAATCCGAAAATTCGTTGCACAATAAAACAAAAGGCGCTGATTGCGCCTTTTGTTTTAGGTTCCTTGA
>DATJHX010000093.1:0-8230 GCA_035493655.1 Nitrosospira sp. | reverse complement strand
ATTCCAGCAATAGCCATTTGTTGCCCGCCCGGCCAAATCTCACCTCAACACGGGCGTCAGCGCCGTGACCTTCGCAATTGACGATCACCCCTGCCCCGAACTTGGCATGGATCACATTCTGTCCTATCCGCCAAGCGCTTGCGGAATCAAATTCGGATGTCTGTATTGGGATTCGGCGCCCCACCCCGTTATTCGTGGCGCTTCGTCGTTGCGTATTCCCGATCGGGGTCTTTTGCACGGGTTGCAACCATTTCAGCAAATGCTCGGGGACCTCTTGCAGGAAACGCGACGGAACGTTGTATCGGATCTGGCCGTGCAGCATCCTGCTCTGGGCAAAACTTAAATACAATCGCCGACGAGCCCGGGTCAACGCCACATACATCAGGCGGCGCTCCTCTTCCAATCCTCCTGCCTCGTTGCGGCTGTTATCATGCGGAAACAGGCCTTCCTCCAGCCCGCTCAGGAAAACGCTGTGGAACTCCAGCCCCTTTGCCGAATGTACGGTCATCAACTGCAATGCGTCCTGGCCCCCGCCAGCCTGATGCTCTCCGGCTTCCAGGGATGCATGATTAAGAAATGCCATGAGCGTGTCGTCTTCGGCTTCATGGACGAAGCTAGCCGCCGCATTGATCAATTCGTTCAAGTTCTCCAGCCGGTCAGCCCCCTCGCGTTCGGCGCGATAATGTGCGTTCAGCCCACTATGCTCCAGCATGTGCTCGACAATTTCCGGAAGCGGCAGGTTCTCACATGCCTGGCGCATCGCATCGATCAGTGCTACAAAACCGGGAATCCCCTTTTTCTGTTTGTCTGATCCGCTGCCTGCCCCCTTATCTGAACCCTTGCCTGTTTCCAGCATGGCAGCCCATAGGCTGCTCCCCTGGCGTCGAGCACCGTCCTGTAGCTGTTCCAGGCTGCGCACCCCGACACCGCGTGCCGGAAAATTGACGACCCGGAGCAGTGCATTATCGTCGTCGGGACTGGCTACCAGTCTCAAATATGCCAAGGCATGCTTGATTTCCTGCCGTTCAAAGAAGCGCATGCCACCATATACCCGGTAAGCCAGCGCGGCGTTGAATAACGCATGCTCGAGCACGCGCGACTGCGCATTGGAGCGGTAAAGCAGCGCCATCTGGGACAATGCCACGCCTTCCGCATGCAACGATTTCACTTCTTCCACGATAAACGCAGCCTCGTCGAAATCGGTAGGAGCGTTATATACGCGTATGGGCTCGCCGCGGCCTTCGGAAGTCCACAGATTCTTGCCGAGACGGCCATTATTGTTGCGTATCAGCGCATTGGCCGCGTCGAGTATATTGCCGTGCGAACGATAGTTTTGTTCCAGCTTGATGACTTTGCGGATATGAAAGTCCCTCTCGAACTCTCTCATATTGCCAGTGTTGGCGCCACGGAAGGCATAAATGCTCTGGTCGTCATCGCCCACCGCAAATACCGCAGCGCGGTCTCCTGCCAGCAGCTTGAGCCATTTGTATTGCAGCCGGCTGGTATCCTGAAATTCATCCACCAGAATATGGTGGAAGCGGACGCAATAATGTTCACGAATGATTTCATTGCGAGTCAGCAGCTCGTAACTGCGCAGCAGGAGTTCGGCAAAATCAACCACGCCGTCCTTATTACACTGCTGCTCGTAATGCAGGTAAAACTCGACCATCTTGCGCGCGAAGTCATCATAAGTTTCTACCTGAGAGGCTCTGAGCCCCTCTTCCTTCGCATTATTGATAAACCATTGCACTTGGCGAGGCTGAAATTTTTCGTCATCGGCGCCTAGGCTTTTAAGAATGCGTTTTACTACCGCCAACTGGTCGGCCGAATCAAGAATCTGGAAAGACTGGGGCAATCCGGCATCGTGATAGTGCGCACGGAGCATGCGGTTGCATAGGCCGTGAAACGTTCCTATCCACATGCCCTGCGTATTGATCGGCAGCATGGATGAAATGCGAACAAGCATTTCCTTTGCGGCCTTGTTGGTGAAAGTAACAGCCAGAATGCCATGAGGACTGACCTGCCCTGACTGGATTAAATGGGCAATGCGAGTGGTGAGCACGCGGGTCTTGCCACTGCCTGCCCCTGCCAGCACCAGCGCCGGCTGGTGCGCCAACGTAACTGCTTCCAGTTGCTCGGGATTGAGGGATGAAAATAGAGAAGACATTCAGAAAAAGCTGGACTGCTAAATGGCTGTTAGGGCGTCTGTCGGAAGAATCTGCTCGGCTGCCACGGAGGGCCTTTTGAATAGCAGCGGCTCATTGATGATCACAGCCATGCTGAAAGCAGGTTATCTGACAAGCCAATAAACTCAAGGTTTCTGCCAGGCTTACCCATGCCCGGCAGATTACTTGCCTGTTTGCTCCGGCCGGCCTACTTGCTTCGGCTTGCCTTGACCAGTTCCAGAATCAACGGCGTCAGAATCAGCTCTATCGCCAATCCCATCTTTCCTCCCGGCACCACGATCGAATTCGGGCGTGACATGAATGAGTTCTGAATCATCGCGAGCAGGTAAGGAAAATCCGCGTGCTTGGGATCACGGAAACGAATTACGACAAAACTTTCATCCAGAGTCGGAATGTCTCGCGCGATGAATGGATTGGATGTATCCACCGTGGGGACCCGCTGAAAGTTGACATGAGTGCGCGAAAATTGCGGCGTAATGTAATGTACATAGTCGTGCATGCGACGGAGAATGGTATGGGTCACCGCCTCCGCCGAATAGCCGCGAGCGTTCATGTCGCGATGAATTTTCTGAATCCACTCCAGATTGACAATGGGCACGACACCGACCAGCAGATCCACGTATTTTGCCACATCGGCGGTTTCACTCTTCACTCCGCCGTGCAGGCCTTCGTAAAACAGCAGATCCGAACCGGGTTTTATCGATGTCCAGGGAGTAAAGGTGCCTGCTTTCTGCTGATGGGGTGCAGCTTCGGCCTCGTTGTGCAGGTAAAGACGGGTCTGACCGCTCCCAGTCTCGCCATATTCCTTGAATAATCCTTCAAGTTTCTCGAATTCGTTGGCTTCAGGGCCGAAATGACTGATAGGGTGCCCGCCGTCTTTCTCCGATTCGGCCACCGCCTTCTTCATTTCATCGCGGTCGTAGCGGTGGAAACTGTCGCCCTCTACCACCACGGCAGTCAGTTTCTCACGGAAAAAGATGTGCTCGAAACTGTTCTTGACTGTCGACGTACCCGCGCCCGAAGATCCGGTAACGGCGATAACAGGGTGCTTTTGTGACATACAAACTTTCTCCTCAGAACAATAAAATAAGGCGTGCTATATAATTTTTTAAGTAAAGGTACAGCTCCATCAACTCAACAAGAAACCTCTGGATAAGCCGCTTCAGGAAAAAAGCGAAATGCGGCGGGATGCGCACATAGGCCCGGAGAAGAGAGGCAAAAAGGAGTCGACAGTTGGGTCTGCCGCCTCTTCCCAGTCGATCAACCAACTGGATACTAAGCGGTCGCCAACTCCACGATCATGCCCGCCTACTCCTCCTACTCCTGCTTGCTCCGCGCACTTGTCCGCACTTGCTACTTTATGAAAGGAGGGGTTTATTCAGAGTTTCTTAGCCATATATAATACCGTTTTCTCAGCAATTTTGGAAAGCGATCCATGGTTTTTCGCCATAACCGGAATCCCGGTTAACTTAAAGAATGGCGTTTATTTTGACAAACGCCGCAACCTGCCATAGAATAAGCGGCTTTACTGAAATAGCAGGGGTGGGTTTTGTGAAAACCTTTTCAGCCAAACCGCATGAAGTGAGCCACGACTGGTTTGTGGTTGACGCAGCCGACAAGGTGCTGGGACGTCTGGCGGCGGAAATCGCCTATCGTCTGCGCGGCAAGCATAAGCCCATCTATACTCCCCATGTGGATACCGGTGATTATATTGTTGTGATCAATGTCGACAAACTGCGGGTCACCGGGAACAAGGCGGAAAACAAGCGTTACTATCGTCATAGCGGTTACCCGGGCGGTATTTACGAAACCACTTTCACAAAAATGCATGCCCGCTTTCCCGGACGACCCTTGGAAAAAGCGGTCAAAGGCATGCTGCCGAAGGGTCCTCTGGGATATGCCATGTTAAAGAAACTCAAGGTTTATGCAGGTGCTGCGCACCCGCATGCGGCGCAACAACCGCGTCAACTCGAAGTCAGGGCTTGATATATGGGCGAAAATTATAATTATGGTACCGGTCGCCGCAAAAGTGCTGTGGCGCGGGTGTTCATGAAACCGGGCAAGGGCCTGATCACCGTCAATGACAAGCCGGTCGATGAGTTCTTCTCTCGTGAGACCGGTCGCATGGTGGTTCGGCAACCGCTCGAGCTGACCGGAAACCTTACCAAGTTTGACATCCTGGTCAACATTCACGGTGGCGGTGAATCGGGACAGGCGGGTGCTGTACGGCATGGCATAACCCGTGCGTTGATCGACTACGATGCATCCCTCAAGCCCGTATTGAGCAATGCCGGACTGGTTACCCGCGATGCGCGTGAAGTGGAGCGTAAAAAAGTGGGTCTACGCAAGGCACGGCGCCGCAAGCAATTTTCCAAGCGATAGGCGTTATGCCCTTCGATACGAAAGCCGCCTGTTTCTGGCGGCTTTTTTATTTGTTGCTTATAATCCTAATCAAGGAGTTGTCCGCTCAAGCTGCGGATACGGTTCAGGATGTGTATTTATTCTTCAGGGATTGCACCTATCTGTAAATCCGAGGATCTTCATGCTTAAAGTCGGAATAGTAGGCGGAACCGGTTACACCGGTGTAGAGCTGCTACGTATTTTGTCGCAGCATCCCGAGGTGAGCATACAAGCCATTACGTCTCGCAGCGAGGCCGGCCTGGCTGTAGCAGATTTATTTCCGAGTTTGCGTGGACGTATATCGCTTGAATTCTGCGACCCCGTCGACGCGGGGCTGGACAAGTGCGATATTGTATTTTTTGCAACACCTAATGGTATTGCCATGCAGCAAGCACGGACCTTGCTGGACGCGGGCGTACGCATTATCGATCTGGCTGCCGATTTCCGTATAAAGGATATCGCTGTGTGGGAGAAATGGTACGGCATGACCCACGCCTGTCCCGACCTGGTAGCGGAGGCGGTGTACGGCTTGCCGGAAATCAACCGGGAAAAAATAAGGCATGCGCGCCTCATCGCGAATCCCGGCTGTTATCCCACAGCAGTACAACTCGGCTTTTTCCCTCTTATTGAAGCAGGCATCGTAGATCTGGAGCATCTCATTGCGGACGCAAAATCCGGCGTCTCAGGTGCGGGACGCAAAGCGGAAGTCCATACGCTATTTTCCGAAGCGGCAGATAATTTTAAAGCTTACGGGGTGCCGGGACATCGACATCTACCCGAGATCAGGCAAGGATTAACCCATGTAGCGGGAAAGCCGATCGGCTTGACGTTTGTGCCCCACCTTACTCCCATGATCCGCGGAATTCATGCGACACTCTATGCCCGGCTTACAGGAGATGCGGATTTACAGGCTTTGTATGCAGTCCGGTACGCCGGGGAGCCGTTCGTCGACGTGCTTCCTCCAGGCGCGCATCCTGAAACCCGCTCAGTGAGAGGGTCGAACGTCTGCCGCATCGCTGTCCATCGTCCGCAGGGTGGGGATGTGGCAGTGATACTTTCAGTAACTGATAATCTCGTTAAAGGTGCGGCTGGGCAAGCTGTACAGAATATGAACCTCATGTTTGGATTACCGGAAACACTGGCTATTGACCAGGTTCCCTTGCTCCCATGATCGATCCTTATTCCACTGAGTGCGTGGCATATAAACCTGATTCTGCTTATTGAACAATTCCATGGTTTCTACCAGCATACTCGTATCGTACTTGTATTATTGCTATCACAAAGCATCTTAGGGCAATCAGATGGTCATGATGAGATCGCTTAAGAGAAAGTTCGGTATATCGGCGCCAAAGGTGGCAGTACGTCCTCAGATTCCCGGCTATGTTCGCTGGTTGGCAATCGCTGTCTTGGCTGTGCTGGCGGTGGGCCTGTCATGGAGCATGTACGATGCCGGCCGTAAGTTTGCAGGTTTCGACAAGAATGAAATAAATTACGAGCTGGACCGGCTGTCGCAGACCAATATACGCTTGCAGCGGGAAAATGACGAGCTGAGCATGAAAATAGCCAGTCTCGACCGTCAGTCGCAAATGGACCACGTGGCGCGCGAGGATATTGGCAAACAGGTCAAGGCGCTGGAAACCGAAAACATCCGCCTGAAGGAGGATCTCGCATTTTTCCAGAATCTCGGATCAGTCCCGGGCAAGACCGAACAGCGCGTCTCGATAGGACGCTTGAAACTGGAACGAGGCCAGTTGCCCGGAGAGTATCACTACAGCTTGGTACTGGTTCAAGGTGGGCAGCGTCAAAAGGATTTTCAAGGCAGCCTGGAATTCGCCGTCAATTTCCAGCAGAACGGACAAAAAATGGTCATGCCACTGGCCAGTGAGAACCCCTCCAAGATGCTCGACGTCCGTTTCAAGTTTTATCAACGGGTGGAGAGAAGCTTCCGTATGCCGCCGAATGCCGCCGTCGAAAGCATGCAGGTAAAAGTATTCGAAAACGGCATAGCACAGGCAAAACTGATGCAGACCGTAAATTTGTCCTTATGAGGAGACGAGATGTTTGGGAAGAAGACAGGCAAGCCCCAAAACCAGATTGATTCGCTGATTGGTGCAAACACTCATGTTGAGGGCAATATTACTTTCAGTGGAGGTTTGCGGGTAGATGGACATGTCCGGGGAAATGTCACAGCGACGAACGATAGGCCGAGCACGTTTGTTTTGAGCGACCAAGCAGCAGTGGAAGGCCGCATTCAGGTTTCCCATGCCATTATTAATGGCGCCGTAACAGGCGCCATAGAAGCGAGCGAGTATGTCGAACTTCAAGCCAAGGCAAAAGTGTCTGGAAGTATCCAATACAAGAGCCTTGAAATCCACGTAGGCGCGCGCGTGGACGGAATGCTGCTTCAGCAGGACAAGGATGATATACAGCCCGGCGGCAAGGTCGTGCCTCTGATCCCCGTCGCCCACGGGGATTGATTTAATGGGGGGATTGACATTATTTTCTGGCAGGGGATAATTTTTTGGTGATCTTTTCATTCGGGAATTCAATATGAACACCGTAGTCGAGGCAGACCTGGCAGCAGGAATGCAGGTTCCGTTGATCTTTACCGATAGCGCGGCAAACAAGGTCAAAGAGTTGATCGAAGAAGAAGGGAACAACAATCTCAAACTCAGAGTGTTCGTAGCGGGAGGCGGCTGTTCCGGCTTCAAATACGGCTTTACCTTTGACGAGCTAACGAACGAAGATGATATGGTAATGGAAAAGAATGGCGTAAAACTTCTCATCGACGCGATGAGTTTTCAGTATCTGGCCGGAGCGGAAATCGATTATCAGGAAAATGCTGAGGGCGCGCAATTCGTCATCAAGAATCCGGGCGCCTCAAGCACTTGCGGTTGCGGATCTTCGTTCTCGGTTTAAGTTACTGGGCAATTTACCGGGCAGCTCCAAAGAAACGGAAGCTTTGGCTTCCGTTTCTTCCTTGAAGGATACGCTGTCACATCGAAAGTAGATTAAGCCGTGTAGATTGCGCCCAGCACCCTCGCTCCCTTTGCCCCGGTAACCTCGGGAAGGCTGCCGGGTATCTCATGAATGGCCTGTTTTGCCAACCAGGCAAAGGCGAATGCTTCCAGCCAGTCCGCGTTGACGCCCAGCCTGTCTGTCAGTTCGACCTTTCTGCCGGGCATAGCTGACCGCAACCGGGCAACCAATATCCTGTTCCGTGCTCCGCCGCCGCAGAGATACAGCTCTGAGGCATCCGGAAAATATACGGACACTGACTTGGCAATCGCTGTAACGGTCAACTGTAACAGCGTTGCCTGCACGTCCGCCGCGTTCTCATTTCCGGCCAGGCAACTTTCCAGCCATCCGAGATTAAACAGTTCCCTTCCGGCGCTTTTGGGTGGTGGGCGAGAAAAAAAGGGAAGCATCAAGAGCTTTTCAAGCAGCGCTTCGATGATCTCGCCCGATTCAGCCCAGGCCCCATCTTCATCATATGTTTTGCCGGTATGGCGCAAGCACCACGCATCCATCAGTATATTGCCGGGTCCACAGTCATACCCGGTGACCTCTTTTCCAGGACCAAGACTGGTCAGATTGCAAATTCCGCCGATATTGACTACGAGGCGATGAATTTGCGGATCCTT
>DATJHX010000092.1:0-3442 GCA_035493655.1 Nitrosospira sp. | reverse complement strand
CATACAAAATGGTACTCAATTTGGAAAACCGTATGGCTTCCGTATCTATACTCCATGCCGCACCTCCCTTCGTGCAGCATATTGTCGCAGCTAAAGCTGACCGGCTAAAGCCGGTGGTTTAAACCTTGGAATGGAAAATTACCGCCGACCATTTCTGCGTCTCGGCCATCAAATGATTCGGAAAAACCTTACGGATTCCCGCTTTCGCAGGAAAGACGATGCTCCCTATTTGATGGCCGGTTCCATGGTAACTTCAGACCCAGCCTGATTTGCTTCTTTCAGGCAGTGGCTGATCCATCGGGTGGTAAGCTTTTCCTGAACGCTGTTCTGGCGCAGGCGCGACGCCAACCCGCCAAAGTCAACCTGATCAAGCGGCTGATCCTGATTGAAGCAGGAAAATACGTAGGTAACCTCTCCCGTTGCCGGATCTTTATGAGGTTGAAGGCACTGCGCGCAGATCTCTTTCATCATGCACTGCATCGGAGAATTGATCGAACCGATCGCGAAGTGATCCGTTTTCAGATAAGGCTGAAGCCTGTTGTGGCGGGCAGCCCCCACCGCTGCCATCATCCGGTCGGAGCCTATGGCAATGATACGGTCCGCATCAGCCAATCGAATCTTCTGGGGGCCCAACGCTCCGCTGCCATATGCCGCCATCGCATCCACGATATTGCCGACAAAACTGAGATCGCCCGAACGGGAAGGTTTGAAGCCCGGAGCCTCATCGCAGCACCATACCACCACGTCCGCCGCAGCCTCGATTTCCGCAACTTTGTAGCGATCGATCAGCTTCTTATAGCCGGCAAAATATAGAATTTTCGATCCTGCGGCTCGCGCGGCTGCGCCAATCGAAAACAATACCGCGTTGCCCAATCCCCCGCCGACCAGCACGACGGTTTCATCCGGGGGGATTTCGGTGGGCGTGCCGGTGGGACCCATCAACACGACCGGGTCGCCCGGTTTGAGCTTGGCGCATAGATCCGCCGATCCACCCATCTCCAGCGCAATCAGCGATACCAGCCCGCGGGAGACATCCACTGACGCCCCTGTGAGGGCAATGCCTTCCATTGCCAGTTTCGTATCGCCCGCGGTCGTGGCAAGGGTTGCAAAGTTCTGGAAGCGGTAGAACTGGCCTGGATGAAAACGTTCCACCGCCATTGGCGCATGCACCACGACCTCTATGATGTTGGGGGTAAGCCGCTCGACCTTATGAACCGTTGCGCGCAACTGTCCATTGATTTCAGCAAAAAACAGCCAGGCGGGTTTGAGGGAAGCCGGAGCCAGGCGCTGTAAAACCCGGCTTACTACCGGATAGCCCTGCTTGGCGCTGGACATCGCCTTTACCACGTTTCCGGAATAGGAGGGGTGCAGATCGCCGAAGAAGCTGATAAAACGTCCGTCGCTGTTGCGGCTCATCAGTACGTTGGGAGTTTCGGGCTTGGGATTTGCCCGTGGTGGACTCACGGGATCGCCGTTTTCATCGCAAGCCGCGAAATACCGCCCGTGCAGCTTGAAATTTTTATTGTCTTCTCGGGCAAGCACCGTATTGGGCTGGGTTCCGGCCGCAACCAGAACAGCACGAGCCGGCAGCGTTGCCTGGCCGGTCGGCTGCCATGCTCCGGTTTCGTCCAGAGACTGTACCACGAACTGCACCGCGGTTGCGTGATCCCATTTATCGGTTTCCACCCGCACGGGCGTAAGACCCTCAGCAAACCAGATGCCCTCTTCAAGCGCCTTTTCGACTTCTTCATGATTGAGTGTGTACGAAGGGCTGTCGATAAGGCGTTTCCGATAGGCAATCGTGGCGCCGCCCCAGGACTGGAGCAGTTCCAGGATGCGCGGTGCCCGCCGCTCCTTCTCGGCTTCCCTGCGCTCCGCCCGGATGGCGCGAGCATGACTAAGGAATTCCTCCGCGATTTCCCGCTCTTCCTCATCCCATGCTCCGCGTATCGCGGCCTCGCCCTGCACCGCTGTAAGGATTTCGTACCGGCGAAGAAATTTGTCCACTTGAACCGGATAATAAGCAAGCGCTTCCGTTGCGGTATCGATAGCGGTCAGCCCTCCGCCGATAACCACTACCGGCAGGCGCAACTGCATATTGGCAACGGAGTTGGTCTGAGCCGCGCCGCTCAACTGCAATCCCATCAGGAAATCGGATGCGGCACGTACCCCACGTGCAAGGCCATTGGGCAAATCGAGTACCGTGGGCCGCCCGGCTCCTGCCGCGAGCGCTACGTGGTCGAACCCCATAGCGAACGCGTCGTCAGCAGTTAGTGTTCCGCCAAAGCGGACGCCGCCAAACAGCGCAAACTCTTCCCTGCGCTCCAGGAGCAAACGGATCAGCTTGAGAAAGTTTTTATTCCACCGTACGGTAATACCGTATTCGGCAACGCCGCCGAATCCGCCCGGCATACGCTCATCCAGATCTTCAGCCAGGTCGGCTGTATCGCGGATAGCCCCAAACGGGACACGTTCACCCGATTTATTCACCCCTGAAATTTCCGGCGATAACGGCTCGATCTTGAGGCCGTCAATGCCGATCACCGTATGACCATCGTTCATCAAATGATGCGCCAGCGTGTATCCCGCTGGACCCATTCCCACCACCAGCACTTTGCGGCCCGTAGGCGCCCTGGGTACCGGCCGGTGCAGGTCGAGCGGATTCCACCGGGTGAGAAGACTGTAAATTTCAAAGCCCCAGGGTAATTCCAGGACATCCTTGAGAGTTCGCGTTTCAGCCTGGGGGATATCGACCGGCTCCTGTTTCTGGTAAATGCAGGATTTCATGCAATCATTGCAAATCCGATGGCCCGTCCCCGCACACATGGGATTGTCCACCACAATCATGGCGAGACTTCCTACCGCCACACCTTGAGTCTTAAGCTTGTGAAACTCGGAGATGCGCTCCTCCAGCGGGCAACCGGTGAGCAGGACACCGAGCTGGCTTTTCTTGAATGACGGGTGCTCTTCCGGAGTTTTTGGCTTTTCCTTGAAGCCTTTTGAGCATGAATCCTTTCCTTGCTCATGGCACCAGATGCAATAATTCGCCTCATCCAGAGCGCCTATCAGATCGGTGCCCGGATCGGTGAGTGTGAATCCTTCCCGACGGCGTATATGGTCAAGCCGATGAACGGTATAACCCGCAGAGTTATCTGTATTGGTAGACAACAGATGCTGAAAATCGAGTTTGGCAGGCGCCTTGAACAATACACCGTCCTGGTTGCGCTCTCGCCCTTCCGGTGTTTTCAGGGCCCAGGCAGCGTAATGTAAAGCCGCCTTGAGCCGCTCTTCATTCGCGCTCTCATCCAATAACCAGTTTGTAACACTCGTCGCAAAAGCCAGCTCCGAAAAAGGAGCTTCGAATTCAGCGGCGAGTTTTTCTTCCAGCGCAATCCCATCCACTCCGGCCAGCTCGGCCTCGCTCACCTTGTTCATTGCCCGG
>DATJHX010000091.1:0-3214 GCA_035493655.1 Nitrosospira sp. | reverse complement strand
CTATCTACTCCACGTTCCACCCAACCTGAACGGAACTACCCACCCTGGACTACAAATCAAATGCAAAATTAATCTGCCAAACTTGAACTTCTGGTGAATCTTTACTTCTTACTCATACTGGACCAAATAAGGCAAACCGACGACAAACGGAACGCCACCCGACTCAACCAACTGTTGCTCATATAACACACTGTTGCTAATAGTATTACCAATACGTTACATACCCACAACCCTGTAAAGACTATCCGCGAAGATGGCCCAAGTCAAGCGCTTTGTCTAGACCGGTCAGACTGGCGATAAGGCAGTCATAAGGTAATTCCATTGAGCAATTTCTGTGCCAATTCAATGAGAAATCAGTACCTCTCCCAAAAGCAAGTTTTATATCAGAGCAACCGCCGAGTCCACTTTTGAGCTTCCCTTTGGGTTTCCTTTTTGCCCACATGAGTCTCGGTTACCATTTGTCATGATTCGTTTATCATAGTTCGAAAGGACTCTGATCGCTTCACGCACTGAAGCTCACTCTACAGAATGCCTCCGCTTACCGGCTTCGACTCTTGCAAGCATATTCTGTGCCATAAGTTATACCAGTTTGAAATCCATAGCTTGGGAAAAGGTGACTTTGCCTCTCTCCATAAAATGTAAAAACAATCGACAGAAAACGCGATAATAATTGCCCGTATCTCAAAACAGGCTAGACGCCGAGTGTAAGAACAAAAGGAAGTTTAAAAGAAAATCGCCGAAATGCACGCCATCGAATCAGCAATAACCATTCGGCGGTTTTCAGGGATAATGTTGACCCGCTCTGCCGGCCTGCCGCTTCGACTTGATTTTGCAGCCTATCCTCCGCAATGACGATTGTACGCGTCGCGCTTGATGTGCCCCTAAACACCTTGTTCGATTATCTTGAACCTGATATCGACCAATCAAACAGAAACGAACCGGCTACGGGTCAGGAGATGGGTGGTCAGGATACAGGTCGGGATATCCGCATAACGGAGCAAGATATAGGTGCCCGTGTACAGGTCCCGTTTGGAAGGCATGTAGTGACAGGCGTTATTATGGAAGTGGCCGCTTACACTCCCATTGAATCGCGAAGACTCAGGCGTATAAAACACGTATTCCGGGATATTCCACCTCTGCCCGAAACGTTGCTTGATCTATTCCGCTTTTGCAGTGCTTACTACCATCACCCGCTGGGGGAAGTAATAATGAACGGCCTGCCCAGCAGGCTGCGCACAGGCGAGCCGCTTGTGCGGCATCCGCTTACTACTCTTCAATACCGGCTTACGCCAGCCGGACGCACAGCGGATACATCCGCCATTCCGCCTCGCAATATTGTCAAACGGAGGCTATTAGCAAGGCTTAAGGAAACGAAGTCAATAACTATCCAGGCGGCAAGGCAGCTTTCGCCGCGGGCGCCCAGCGCATTGAGGGAATTTGCTGCGCTTGGCTGGGTGGAGGAGCTAGCCATTACTGGTCCTCCCGCGACTACTGTTTCCACTGCTGTTGCGAACGAACTATCTCCGGTTCCCGCCCTTACCCCAGCGCAGAAAGATGCGCTCGATGAGATTGCTCCCAGAATAAACCAGTTCAACACCTGGCTATTGCACGGTGTCACTGGTAGCGGGAAAACCGAGGTTTATTTGCGGCTGATCGCCTCGATGTTATGCCAACGACGGCAAACACTGGTGTTGGTACCGGAAATCAACCTGACCCCGCAACTGGAAGCCGTCTTCCGCGCGCGCTTTCCCGCCACGCGGCTGATCAGCCTGCATAGCGGGCTCAATCCTTCCGAACGCGCGGGTGGCTGGCTCCAGGCGCAACGGGCAGATGCTGAAATCATATTGGGCACCCGCCTCGCCGTGTTCACGCCGCTGCCAGACCTCGGACTGATAATCGTGGATGAAGAACACGACATGTCGTTCAAACAGCAGGACGGTCTGCGCTATTCTGCCCGAGATGTAGCGATTTTTCGAGCCAAGCAGGCTGGCGTACCCGTGATACTCGGCTCCGCGACTCCCTCGCTTGAAAGTTATTACAACGCCATCAACGGCCGCTACCTCAAATTGCAACTACCCTCCCGGGCGGTCAGGAATGCGACATTGCCCCAAGTGCGCTGTATCGATACCCGCATTGCCAAAACTGAAAACGGCCTTTCCGCTCCACTAATTTCAGCATTGGAAAAATCTCTTGCGTTAAACCAGCAGAGCCTTGTTTTCATACATCGCCGTGGTTATGCACCTGTACTCCTATGCAGATCATGTGCATGGACTGCAGCCTGCCATCGCTGTGCCAGCCGCCTCGTAGTACACCTGAGTGAAAAGAAATTGCGCTGCCATCATTGTGGCCACCAGGAGCACTTTCCGACAAACTGCCCCGAATGCGGCGACCAGGACATTATGCCGTTTGGCCACGGCACGCAGCGTGTGGAAGCAGCTCTGTCGCATCGGTTTCCCCATGCCCGAATCATGCGTATTGATCGCGACAGCACCCGTCGAAAGGATTCCTGGCAAAAAATGCTGAAAGACATTCAGGGACATCGGGTGGACATCCTGATCGGGACGCAAATTCTGGCCAAAGGCCATGATTTCCCCAACTTATCGCTGGTATGCGTCCTGAATTCGGACGCTTCCCTGTTCAGCTCCGACTTTCGTGGGTCGGAGCGGCTGTTCGCGCAACTGATGCAGGTTGCCGGGCGAGCCGGACGCGGGGGTATACCGGGAGAAGTGGTGATCCAGACCGAGTTCCCCGGACACCCCCTGTACCATGCGTTATGCCGACACGATTACGAATCACTCGCACAGACGCTATTGACAGAAAGAAAGCTGGCGCGATTCCCGCCTTTTATTTACCAGGTTTTATTATGGGCCGAGGCACCAAAAATCGACCTGGCTCTGGCTTTTCTAGCCGACGCCGCAGCCCTTGCCGAAGCACCGAAACATGTCGAAATATTCGATCCCGTTCCAGCACAGATGGCACGCTTAAAAGGAATGGAACGCGCTTATTTACTGGTACAGTCGGGCTCACGCAATAAATTGCAAAAATTCCTCGGCGAATGGCGGGGACATCTCGATGCTCTTCCTAGCCGCAAGGTACGCTGGGCATTGGACGTGGATCCACTGGAGTTTTGAGCTAAGCCACAGCCCACGCAGAAAAAATATTGCCGCGAGACCTGCTCGGCTTGGACGCGGTAAGCCCCATGCCCCTCATGCCC